>JAKSKJ010000140.1 GCA_024401795.1 Bacteroidales bacterium
TCACCCTGATCATCGGTGCCGACAATCTTGAAAGTTTCCGCAGGTGGCAGCATTATGACCGTATCCTGCTTGAATATGGCATAGAAGTTTTTCCCCGTGAAGGTTATGATTCGGAGAGAATCAGGGAAGAACTCCTGTCTGAAAATCCGGAATACCGCATCCATCTGATAGATGCGCCTCTCGTGGCCATATCTTCCACGCTGATACGGGAAGGGCTCGCAGAGGGGAGGGATATGTCGGAATTCCTGATGTAGAAGGGTTACAGCATCCTCCGTTTCTTGAAAACAAGCCAGATGCCTATCAGCATTACGGCCATTAACAGGAGAATCAGCGCCCAGGCCCAGGGAATGCCTGCAAGCGGGAGCGTGACGTTCATTCCGTAGAAACTGGCAACGAGGGTGGCGGGCATCAGCAGCAGGGAAATGAAGGTGAATATCTTCATAATCCTGTTCTGGTCCAGGTTGATGATACCGACTACGGTATCCTGGAGATATTCAAGACGCTCGAATGCGAAATTCGTATGGTTTATGAGAGATGAAATGTCCTGAAGGATTATTCCGAGGTCTTCGCGCAGGCCGGCGTCCTTGGGGCAAAGTTTGCTCTTGAGGATGTTGGAGATGAGCCTCTGCTTGTCCACCACGTTCTCCCTGACGAACATCGCGTTCTCCTGCAATTGATTGATATCCAGCAGGAACTCCTCGTTGATGTCTTCCTGCTGGTTGATTCTCTTGCTGAACTGGCTGACGTCCTTGGAGATAAGCTCCACGATGTCTGCGTCCAGGTCCACACGCTTGTCCATAATCTCCACGAAGATGTGCCATCCGTCCTCGAACATGTCCGGACGGGCCTGCATCTTGTTCTGTATGGTGGTGAAAGACCGCAGGGGAATTTCCCTGAGTGTGGTCAGAATCCTGCCGGCAAGGATAAAGGATACCGGGTCCATCAGCATTTCGTCGTCTGCCGGTGACAGGAAATTGGTGTTGGCGAACACGATTTTCCCCTCTTCGCTGAAACGTGAGGAACTTTCAATCTCTTCGGCTTCCGCCCTTGATTGGATTTCGGTGCCCAGATACGATTCGACCGCTCTCTTTTCATCTCCTGTAGGGTCCAGAAGATCTATCCAGAGAACATTTTCTTTGCCGATAGCAGCAAACTCCGTCTGAGACTGGGAGATGGCTACGTCCTGCCCGAGTCTGTAGAAAATCTTGATCATTTTTCCTTCCTGGTTATCCCGGCACTTTGTCGGAAGGGTTAAACTTTTACGGGTTAGCTGACAGCACGGAGAAGTCAGCCTGCAAATATAAGAAAAATGTTTTTATCTTTGTATCATAATATGTTTCAAAACGAAAAATATCCTTCGAAGACGTTACAGGATGCCGTCGATGCCATCAGTTCCCTTCCTGGAGTCGGCGGCCGGAGCGCTGTAAGGCTCGCCCTGCATCTTCTCCGTCAGCCGCAGGAGACAATACATCGGTTCGCCCAGGCCATCGACAGGTTGGGAACGGACGTGCATTACTGCCGCCATTGCTCGATGATTGCCGACGGGGATGAATGTTCGATTTGTGCCGATGCGAGCCGCAATCATTCCCAGATTTGTGTCGTGGAGAACGTCCGTGACGTTATGAGCATAGAGGCTACGGGGCAGTATCACGGTGTGTATCACGTGCTTGGCGGAATCATTTCCCCCATCAGCGGCATTGCTCCGTCGGACCTTACAATCCAGAGGCTTGTGGAGCGCGCGGACAGTGCAACCGAGGTTATCCTCGCTCTCAGCGGTGACGTGGAAGGTGAGACCACATCTTTCTACATTTTCAGGCAATTGGAGAAAACCGGTTGCAGAGTTACTTCTCTTGCAAGGGGGCTCGGTTTCGGAGATGATTTGGAATATGCCGACGCCCTTACTTTGGGGAGGTCAATTGCCAACAGGGTGGAATTTCATCCCTGAACCAGTACTCCTTTTCTTTTCCATATCACCAGACCGACAATGGCGGAGACGATGTAGCATAGGTACAGAGCCGTCATCAGCCAGTCTCCCTGCCGCGCGAACAGCAGCGCAACTGCAATGTCGGCGGCTATCCACAGGTGCCAGTTCTCCAGATGGGAGCAGGACAGATACCAGGCGCCCATTATGCTGAAAGTGAACGATATGCCTTCCAGAACGGGGGAAGGGTCGTTCGTGATGGAGTAAAAATGGCACACTGCCGGTGTGCAGACGGCCAGAAGAATGGCGGAAAACAGCAATTTCCGGCGTGGCAGCTTGACGACGTGCAGTTCTCCGTTGCTTTCCGCCTCCAATTTTTTCCAATGGAAAATTCCCCACAGCGCCATTGCCATGAACCACACATTCAGCCCTGTCTGCGCCCAAAGCGGAGCCCATTCTCCGTCCTGGGAATTGATGGCTGCGACAATCAGGGCAGTGGAGCAGGTCACGAGGTTCAGATACCACATCCACCTGTGCTGGAACACCTGCATCACCATATAAATGATGCCGGACACCAGCGATATGGCTTGAATCCAGAAGTCCGCCCCTCTTAACCAATTGATAATTATATCCATCGTGTGTAAAAAAATCTTGAAACAGCGTGCAAAATTAAGAATAATTGTCTATATTTGCACGCTTTTGCGGGTGAGTGCCCGCAGGCTCAATACATAATGTCTAACTACTAGTTTGTTTTTTATCAACTATTATGGCAAAATTTGAAATCAAGACCGCTAAGGACGGTCAGAATTATTTCAATCTCAAGGCTTCCAACGGCCAGGTCATTCTCTCATCGGAGATGTACGCCACCATGAAGTCCTGTGAGAACGGAATAGCTTCGGTCAAAAAGAACGCTCCTCTTGACGAGCGCTACGAACTGAAGCAGGCCGAGAACGGCAAATTCCACTTTAACCTCAAGGCCGGAAACCATCAGGTAATAGGTTCCAGCCAGATGTATGCTACCGAAGAGAGCGCAAAGAACGGCATCGAGTCCGTCAAGACCAACGCTCCCGAGGCTGAGGTAGTCGTCATCTCCGACGAAGCTCCCGCAGCCGAGGCTCCCAAGGAGGAGAAAAAGGCTCCCAAGGCCGCGAAGGCTCCCAAAGCGGAGAAGGCTCCCGAGGCTGAGGCTCCTGCAGAAGAGGTGAAAGAGGAAGTCAAGGAAGAAGTTAAGGAAACTGCCCCCAAGGCAGCGAAAAAAGAACCCAAGGCTGCGGCTTGCGTCAATGCATCCATCGCATCCGAGGATTTCGATTGGGATGCATTCGAGAGCGGAGACGTCTATGGCTCCGCCGACAAGAAGGCCATCGAGGAAGCATACGACAAGACTCTCTCAAAGGTCGTTGAAAACGAGGTCGTTG
>JAKSKJ010000141.1 GCA_024401795.1 Bacteroidales bacterium
ATGGAATTCAAGAAAGTACTGAAAAAATATTCCGCCTATGCGGTTGCGGCGGTTCTCTTCGTTGCCGCCGCCTGCATATATTGTTCTCCCGTGCTCAGTGGAAAGAAACTTTTTGCCGGGGATATTCAGAATTATTTGGGTGCGTCGCAGGAATCTCGGGATTATCACAACGAGACCGGAGATTACACCTTCTGGAACGGTGCGATGTTCAGTGGAATGCCCAATTATCAGATAGGAGGAGGATACTATGCTTCCGACCGTCTTCTCGGGCCTCTCAGCAGGGTTTTCAGCCACAGGGACAATCCGGTGAGGATGCTGATTCTGTATCTGGTATGCTTCTTCATAATGATGAGGGCGTTCGGAATAGGCCGGTGGATGAGTATTGCCGGGGCGTTCGCCGTGACGCTGTCGTCATATTTCCTGGTCATCATCCCCGCCGGGCATTTCACCAAGGTTACGGCAATAGCGCTGTGCGGGGTTGTTCTGGGTGGTTTTCATCTGATATTCCGCAGGAAATACCTGCTCGGGGCAGTGCTGACACTGGTCTTCGTGGCGCTTTCCTTCAAACCGCATCCCCAGATGTTCTATTATTTCTATATGATGATAGGCGTGATGTGGGTGGCGGAAGCGGTGAGCCACATACGGGAGAAGAAATGGAAGGATCTGGGAATAGCCACTGCCATCTTCGTGCTGGCTACTGTCGTAGGCGTCGGCACGGGATCGTCCAATGTCTTTGCCAATGCCGAATATGCCAGAGAGACGATTCGCGGCAGACATTCGGACCTCGTGAAGGAAAATGCCGGAACTCCGGCGCAGAAGGGGTTGGATCTGGACTACGCCACCCAATGGAGTTACGGAATAGACGAGACGATGAGCTTCCTCATCCCGGGCTTCAAGGGAGGGGCGAATTCGATGGATGTTGGCAGAAACTCGACTTTATACAAAGAACTGACTGCGCAGGGAGTATCTCCCAGAATGGCCGGGGATTTCTGCACCAATGCGCCGATGTATTGGGGCAACCAGCCGTTCACTTCAGGCAACGTCTATGTGGGAGCCATAATATGCTTCCTGTTCATTTTGGGACTGTACATAGTGAAGGGCCCTTACAAATGGGCGCTGCTCATCGCCACTCTTATGTCGGTGTTCCTGAGTTGGGGGCACAATCTTATGTGGCTTACGGAACTGTTCTTCAAGTACTTCCCTATGTATTCCAAGTTCCGGGCTGTGTCGTCCATCCTTGTGGTCGCGGAAGTGTCGATGCCTCTGCTCGCTTTCCTTGCGCTCAAGGAGATTGTGGACGGCGGCGGAGACAGGAAGTATCTTTTAAGCAGGATGTGGTCGTCGGCTGCGATTACGGCGGGCATCTGCCTGTTCTTCGCTTTGTTCGGTTCAGTCCTGTACGATTTCACCTCGGTTGGAGACGCCGCTTTTGCGGGTCAGCTTCCCGATTGGGCTTATGCGGCAATCTGCGACCAGAGAGCGGATTTGTTCCGTTCCGACAGTTTGCGTTCCGCCGCTTTCATCGCGGCCGCTGCAATAGTGCTGTGGCTCTTCCTCAAGGGCCGGATGAAGACAGGAATGATGGCCGCCCTGCTCGGTGCGATGATTGTATGCGATATGTGGGGCATTGACAGGCGTTATTTCAATGACGGCAATTTCGTCAGCGCGCGTCAGACCGGCAGCGCTGCATTCGGGATGACGGATTATGAGGAGCAGATACTTCAGGACCCCGGTTATTTCAGGGTGTTCAACCTGACTGTCAATCCTTTCAGCGACTCCAGAACTTCCTGCCGACTCAAATCCATCGGAGGCTACAGCGCCGCGAAGCTTCGCCGCTACAACGACCTCATAGACGAGCATCTTTCGAAGATGCATATGCCTGCGATAAATATGCTCAACACCAGGTATTTCATTGTCGATGGAGGAAACGAAGGCCCTCAGGTGCGGTACAATCCCGATGCAATGGGCAACGCCTGGTTTGTGGACAGGCTGACCGTGGTTGACAATGCCAATGCCGAATCCGACGCTCTCAACAGCCTGGACCTCACGCACGAAGCAGTGCTTGACCGTTCTTTCGAAACTTCCCTCCCCGATTATGCTCCGGCCATTCCGGAAGATGCAACCATTGTTCTCAACAGCCACAGCCCCAAGGATCTCGACTATACCTGCACGACGTCCCAGCCCGGCACTGTGGTTTTCTCGGAGGTTTATTATCCTTACGGATGGAAGGCCACGCTGGACGGCGAGAGTGTGGACCATTACCGTGTCAACTACCTGCTCCGCGCCGTCAACGTGCCCGCAGGCACCCACAACATTCATTTCACCTTCGATCCCGACAGCATCAGGAAGGGGAACGTGATAGCGACGGTTTGCATTGTGCTGATGTATGTAATGGTGCTTGGCGCCGTCATTTCCGGAATAATGGCACTGGCTCGAAAAAGGAAGGAAACATGCTGTCAGTAATCATCTGTACGTACAACAGGGACAGGTATATCTATAATGTTCTTGAGAGCCTGGCAAAGAATGATTATCCGAAAGATGATTATGAAATTGTCGTGGTGGACAACAATTGCACCGACAATACTGACGGGGAAATCAACCGCTTTTCTCGGGACTGGCCTGATGTCCGGCTCAAATGCTGCCGCGAAACCCGCCAGGGGCTGTCTTACGCACGCAACCGGGGTATATCAGAAGCTGAGGGAGATATTCTTGTTTATGTTGATGATGATGCTTTTGTAAATCCGGGATACATAGGGAATTATGCTTCCCTGTTCGCACGTAGGACGGATGTCTATGCCGCAGGAGGCCCGATAATCCCCCATTACGAAGGAGGGGAGGAGCCGGACTGGATGACATATCATCTGAAGAGGTTGCTGACAGGTTATCTGGATTGCGGCGTGAGGGAGAAACCCTTTCCCCGGGGAAATTATCCCGGCGGAGGCAATGCGGCATACCGCAGGCAGGTGTTCGACAGTGTGGGTCTGTACAATACGGAACTGGGAAGAAAAGGAACCGGACTCGGAGGAGGAGAGGAAAAGGATATATTTGACAGGATGAGAATGTTCGGGATGAAGTTCGTCTATACTCCCGGGAGCATTCTTTATCACAGTATCCCTCAATATAAACTTGAACAGGATTATTTCGACCGGCTGACTTGCGGTATAGGTGCAAGTGAAAGGACCAGGACATTGGGCATTTCCAAAGCGAAATATGCCGTGCGGCTGGTTTCGGAACTTGTCAAATGGGGCGGGACTCTGGTCATCTGCTTGTATTATGCGTTCCGTTTGAAACTTCAGTGCGCAAGGAAACTGTTGAGATTCCGCTGGAACGTCTC
>JAKSKJ010000142.1 GCA_024401795.1 Bacteroidales bacterium
ATACGTCTTCGTTTGACATATCCTTGAAAGCTACAAGACGGTAGGTTTCGGGATGAAGTCCTTTTTTCATAATGCATTAATGTTTTAAAAAGCGGCGCAAATATAGCGAATATTATTTAATCCTGCAAGGAGAATCGTCATACAACAGATATCTTTTGGCTTTTCTTATCCATTTCTGCTCATCCGACTTGACGTGTTCCTCCACGATGTCGAAGGTAATCCGGCCTTTGAGATACTCCGACATCACTGGATCCGCCAGCCTTGTATAAAGGGATTCCGCAATCTCGAACTGCGAATACCTCTCGGAAAAATACCTCATAAGCCTTATGGTATGAAGGATTGAATGATAATGGGTTTCCGGCATCAGGATTATCTGGAACCCGTAGCACTTCTCGCCTTCATACTTTCCATATTCCGGGATGAAGGAGCAGGGACGCAGATAAACGCCTTCCGGAACCGGGGCATTGGCGTTGACCGGCTTGATGAACGGTGCCCCGAACATCTCATAAGGTCTGGTGGTGCCGATTGCCGGCGTTATGGTAGTATCGGTCCAAAGACTGCTTCCGGAATAGACGAACGGAGTGAACATTCCCGACATATCGGCCGCAGGCGGTATAACCCAGGGAAGAAGCGTGCGGTTGGACGCAGACGCATAGGCGGAAATGATATGCAGAGGATATGAAGACCCCGTCTCGGAATGGTACAGATGGGCCAGTTCTCCGAGGGTAAGACCGTGCCTGTGCGCCACGTTGGGAGTCCACACATCCGACTCCCCTGCCGGCAGAGTGCCTTCCACGTCACGGCCCGCCGGATTGGGATGGTCCACTATATAGAGCGACACCTTGCCTTCCGGTAAATTGTTCAGCGTGGAAATCAGCCGGAGAACGTCTATCGTGTAGCCGAAATATCTTGATCCAATGTCCTGAATCTCGACCACCACGGCATCCAGGCAGGCCAGTTCCTCCGGGGTGAATTCTATGTGTTCGCCATCCGGCATGAACACCTTTTCAAGATTGCCCCTCTCCCGGAACACTTCATACAAGTATTTGCCGGTAAAGGCATTCCAGCAGTTCTGGGTGCAGAACACGCCCACCTTCCCTTCCGTGAGGGAGCGGTCAAGCTGTTCTTCTATGGTTGTGGTTCTGAAACTGAACATCAGCGCTTTTCCATTATCCCGTTTGCAAGAGCAATCACCTCATCGGCAAGGGCCTGGGCTTCCTGCTCGGTAGCCGCCTCCGAGTAGATGCGTATTATGGGTTCCGTGTTGGACTTGCGCAGATGAACCCACTGCTTCTTCGATTCAAAATCTATTTTGACTCCGTCCGCAGTATTGAGCCTTTCATTTTTATAGTGCTCCTTCATTGCCTCAAGAATACGGTCAATCATAGCCTTGTCGCTCAGGTCAATCCTGTTCTTGGCAATGTAATATTGCGGCAGGGTTGCCTTGTACGCACTGGCACTCAAGCCCTTATGAGCCAGATTGCTGAGGAAGAGCGCCACCCCCACCATAGCGTCGCGTCCGCAATGGCTGGCTGGGTAAATCACTCCTCCGTTGCCTTCCCCCCCGATCAGGGCGTTCACTTCGTGCATTTTAGTGGTGACGTTGACTTCCCCGACAGCGGCGGCGAAATATACTCCTCCGTGCGCCTCCGTCACATCCCTCAGTGCACGGGAGGAGGACAGGTTGCTCACGGTGTGAAGCGGCCCCCTGCCGTTCTTTACCGCCTCGTCCAGAAGGTAGTCCGCTACGCTTACAAGCGTGTATTCTTCCACGAAAGGCTCACCCGTCTCGCAGATGAAGGCAAGACGGTCCACGTCCGGATCGACGCTGATTCCGAGGTCCGCCTTCTCCTTCACCACAGTTTCGCTGAGGGTTGTGAGATTTGCCGGCAAAGGTTCCGGGTTGTGCGCAAAATCGCCTGTGGCTTCACCGTTCAAGGTGATGCATTCCACTCCGAGCCTTTCCAGCAACCGGGGCATTATGATGCCGCCTACGGAATTGATTGCATCCAGGACGACTTTGAAGCCTGCGGCACGCACGGCCCCGGCATCAACCGCTTCCAGAGCGAGGACGGAATCTATGTGTTCATCCGTGAAATCGTGTTCCACGATGTGCCCGAGTTCATCGACTGGAGCGAAGTCAAACTGCCCCGATTCGGCGAGAGCCAGTATGTCGTTGCCTTCTGCCGCGGAAAGGAACTCCCCCTTTTCGTTAAGCAGCTTGAGGGCGTTCCACTGGCGCGGATTATGGCTCGCGGTAATGATGATGCCACCGTCGGCCTTTGCGAACGTCACGGCCAATTCTGTCGTGGGGGTGCTGGCCAAACCGCATTTCACCACATCGACTCCGCACGAGAGGAGCGTGCCGCACACGAGTTGTTCCACCATCTCGCCGCTCATTCTGGCATCCTTGCCCACAACGACCTTATATTTAGCGCCGTAGGGCTGGGGCTTCCGCTTTTTCAGACAGGCACAGTATGCATATGTGAATTTCACTATATCTACGGGGGTCAGTCCTTCGCCTTGCGGACCGCCGATTGTTCCGCGTATTCCGGAAATGGATTTAATTAGTGTCATAGCGTACAAAATTACAAAAATTTCGGCTATATTCGCACCCAAATTTCAATGACATGCAAGGACTCTGGACTATACTTCTTCTGATTGTATCCAACATCTTCATGACCTTCGCCTGGTACGGACAGCTGAAACTGTCGGAACTGCACATCAACGACGGGTGGCCTCTCATTCTGATAATACTGTCGTCCTGGGGCATCGCCTTCTTCGAATATTCGGCGATGGTGCCGGCAAACAGGCTCGGCTCCGACATTAACGGAGGACCGTTCAATCTCATGCAGCTCAAGATAATTCAGGAATGCATATCCCTGACGGTCTTCACCCTGATATGCGCTCTGGTGTTCAAGAGCCAGCCCATACAGTGGAACCACATTGCCGCATTCGGCTGCATAATCGCCGCCGTATTCTTCTGTTTTCTGAAATAATATTTGCAGGAAAAAAAAATATACCTATCTTTGCATTCCCAATCGCTATGCTGGGTTCGTATAACGGTTAGTACTCAAGATTCTCAATCTTGCAATAGGAGTTCGATTCTCCTACCCAGTACAACTCCCCTCCTTATCTTTCGATTTTGAGGGGTTTATTTTTTCTTCGCATTCCCGAAGATTTTCGAGACATCAACCGACAGACCCAAACGGAAATGCCCCCCCCGTAGGTGGATTCAGGGTTACTGACAGGATCGAAACAATCTTCGGTGTAA
>JAKSKJ010000143.1 GCA_024401795.1 Bacteroidales bacterium
AGCTAAATTCGCGGCCTTGTTAACGACCTCGTTTGTGGCTTGATTTTTGCTGCAAGGAGGTGTTTCAAGAATGACTTAAAGTTAAGTGGTGATATGATAGAAATGGTTTTATTGTCAGTAGTGGCGGCGGCAGTCCCTCAGGAGCAGGAGATTGCCGATACTTCGGTCACGGTTTTGACTCTAGAGGATGCGGTTAGAATTGCCCTCAGCGAGAATGTGTCTGTCAAAGTGGCGGACAAGGAGATAGAAAGATCCCAGTACGCCAAGAAGGGAACTTACGCATCCCTTTTCCCTCAGATTGACGGCAGCGGCTCATATCAGAGGACCATCAAGAAGCAGGTTATGTATATGGATGGCGGCGGGTTTGATATTGCGGGCATGGTGCAGCCATTGCTTCAGCCGCTCTATCAGCAGCATCCCAATCTTCCGGACCCGTTCGCAAAAGTTCCCGGTACGGAAGAGAAATCCGAATCTTCCAACGAAGGTATTTCCGTAGGACGTTGGAACACCTGGAGTGTGGGTGTGACGGCATCTATGCCCCTCGTGAACGCCCAGTTGTGGAAAACCCTGAAGATTTCCGGAGAGGACGTGGAACTTGCGGTCGAGAAAGCGCGCGGAAGTCGTCTGGAGACCGTCACGCAGGTGAAGAACGCATATTTTGCGACGCTTCTCGCGAGGGAGGCCTTCAAAGTTTACAAGGGAGTATATGAGAATGCTCTCCAGAACTGTCAGCTGACCCAGAAGAAGTACAACTCCGGCAAGGCGTCCGAACTCGATCTCACCCGTGCCAAGACAACCCTCGCCAACGCCATCCCCAACGTGTATGATGCCGAAAGCGCCACCATTCTGGCTTTGTGGCAGCTGAAGGCGGTGATGGGTATCAGCCTCGACGAGAACATCGACATAGCCGGTTCCCTGATGGATTACTCCAAGGATATGATGGAGCAGGTGGCCGAGGTCAGTGCGGACCTGTCTCTCTACAACAACTCCACGATGCGTCAGCTCGCCATACAGGCGGAGGAACTTGCAGATGCCGTGAAGGTGCAGCAGTACGCCTACATCCCCTCTCTGGCCGTCGCCTTCTCATACAACTTCAATGCGATGACCAACGACTTCAACTTCAGCGAGTACAAATGGACGCCGTATTCCTACGTCGGACTGAGCCTCAACATCCCCATATTCTCCGGAGGCAAGAGGCTCAACAACGTGCGTCAGGCGAAGGTGCAGGCCTATGAACTTGATTTGCAGAGGGAGAACACGGAGCGCCAGCTCAGGATTGCCATCCGCCAGTACCTCAACAGTATGGAGACTGCAATCAAGAGTTTCGCATCCGCCCAGGATGCTCTCGGCACTGCTCAGAAGGCCTACGACATCGCTTCGAAGTCCTACAATGTGGGACGCAGCACGCTCACCGACCTCAATGACGCCCAGCTGGGCCTCGTTCAGACGCAGTTGACCGTGTCACAGGCAGTCTATAATTTCGTAACGTCCAAGGCGGAACTCGAGCAGATACTCGGAGCCGACTTCACAGAATAAAAATGAAACGAGATATGAAGAAAACATTATTTGCCGCAGCCTTGATTGTGTTGGCAGGCTGCGCCCGGAACAAGACAGAACAGAACAATCCTACCGTCGCAGTCGCGGCATCCGCTCCCGTTGTGGAGGTGACAGGGGTGTCAAAGCAGCCGGTCGTTCAGGATCAGGTGTATTCATCCACCATTCAGGCTTATGTAGTCAACAATATTGCACCGCAGTCGGCGTCCCGAATCCAGAAGATAAACGTCGAGATAGGCGACTTCGTGAACGCGGGGCAGGTGCTTGCCGAGATGGACAGGCTCCAGCTGGACCAGGCGGGTCTCAAACTCAAGAACGCGGAGGACGAGTTCGAGAGGATAAAGGGCCTCTACGAGGAAGGCGGCGTGTCCCAGTCCGACTTCGAGTCGATGCAACTTTCCTACAAGGTAAGCAAGTCCTCTTATGACAATATCCTTGAGAACACCATTCTCAGAAGCCCCGTCAGCGGCGTGATTACCGCCAGGAACTATGACCGTGGCGATATGTACGCTATGGCACAGCCCATCTTTACCGTGCAGCAGATTACTCCGGTCAAGATTCTTGTGCCGGTCTCCGAGTCCGATTACACCAAGGTCAGCAAGGGCGACAAGGTGGCCCTGACGGCGGACGCCCTTCCCGGCAAGACATTTACCGGAACAGTCGTCCGTCTGCATCCGACTATGGATAATGCCACGCATACCTTCAACGTAGAGGTTCAGGTGCGCAACGAGAACCGTCTGCTCCGCCCCGGAATGTATGCCCGTGTCACCGTCAATTTCGGCGACACCTTCAATGTGGTTGTACCTGACGAGGCCGTTGTGAAGCTCCAGGGCTCCGGTCAGCGTTCCGTCTATGTTCTTGAGCAGGACGGCACCGTTTCCCTCAGAAACGTGAGCCTCGGGCGTCATTTCGACAGCAAGTATGAGATTGTTGAAGGTCTGGAAGGCGGCGAGACCGTGGTCGTGAAAGGCCAGTCCGCGCTCAAGTCAGGCATAAAGGTGGAGGTCAGGAAATGAGTATCTACAGAACGGCTGTCAATCATCCGGTGACGACGGCGCTTATATTCGTAGCCTTCGTCGTGTTCGGTGTGTTCTCCCTTATCAAGACCAGCATAGCCCAGTTCCCGGAATTCGATGCCAATACCATTATGGTGATGTCATCCTATCAGGGAGCCAATGCGGCCGATATCGAAACCAACCTCACGAAGGTTCTGGAGAATGCGCTGAACGGAGTTGAGAACCTGAAGGAACTCAACTCGAAAAGCAAGGAGAACATCTCCCTCATCACACTTACTTTTGAGTACGGAACCGACATAGAGGAGGCTACCAACAACGTCCGCGATAAGTTGGATATGGTGAACTCGGTGCTTCCGGACGGAGTGTCACTTCCCGTGATATTCAAGTTCAGCGCCGACGATATGCCCATTATGCTGCTCTCGGCCACGGCCCGGGAGAGCGCCGCAGGTTTGGACAAGATTCTGGACGACAAGCTCGCCACCCCTCTGGCCCGCGTTTCGGGTGTGGGTACGGTGAGCATCAGCGGCGCACCCACGCGCGAAATCAAGGTCTATTGCGACCCCAACAAGCTTCAGGCCTATAATCTGAGCGTCAGTACAGTGTCCTCCATAATCGCTTCGGAAAACAGGAACCTGCCCTCGGGCAACATCGACATAGGCTCCGAAACCTACACTTTGC
>JAKSKJ010000144.1 GCA_024401795.1 Bacteroidales bacterium
TCAGCGAACATCCGGCCTTTGCTGCATTCCGTTCAATATCAAACGAATACAGAACTGCCTACCACGCAAAAGCGGAGAACTCCGTAGAATTCTCCGCCTTTGTAGCGGGGAGAGGACTCGAACCTCTGACCTCCGGGTTATGAGCCCGACGAGCTACCAACTGCTCTACCCCGCGATATTGGACTGCAAAGATATGCAGAATTATGCAAAAAGCCAAATTATTCGTAAAAAGGCCATTCGGGGGCATTCTGAGGCTTGTTGGTGAGGGGAAAAACTCTACAATCTGTCGAGATGGCAGAGAAGCAGTTCGCGGTTTTCCCCACGCAGATGCATACCTCCGCCCTGGCAATAGCGCCACCATCTGCAATCCCCGCATTTGCCGGTTTTCGCCCAGCTTCTGTCGCGGTACGGCTGGAAACGATTTTCCCAGACTTCAATGAAATCATCCCTGTAAATGTTTCCCTGGTGGAAGTCGGACCTTATGCTTCCACAAGCGGAGATGCTGCCGTCTGCGAGCACTGATGCAACGGTAAGCCCGGCCTGGCAGGTAAAGATGTTGTCCCTGACCTTTCCTTCGTAGGGCCCCAGAAAACCTTCGCAGCCGTAGCTGGTGTGTATTTCTCCTTCTTTCCTGCACTTGCAGATGAAATCCATGAGCCGTTTGAATTCATCGGAAGAAAGTTGCAGCATAGGGTCGTTTGCCGCCCTGCCTACGGGAAATACCGTGAAAAGCCTCCATCCCTTTACGCCGAGGCTCAGCAGATAATCCTTAATCTGCTCCAACTGACTGATATTCCGCCTGTTGACACAGCTTACCACGTCAAAGGCTATTTCCGGTTCGGAGGCAAGAATCCTTATGGCCTCGGAGGCGCGCTCGAAGCTGTGCTCGCGACCTCTCATCCAGTCGTGTTCTTCTTTGAGCCCATCAAGACTTATCGTGGCTCCGTGAAGGCCGGCGCCTAGCAGTTCCTCGATTTTGGCCGGGGTCATCAGCCAGCCGTTGGACACCAGGCCCCAGGGGAATTCCATTTCATAAATAGCTCTTGCGCACTGCGCGAGGTCGGGGCGCATCAGGGGCTCTCCTCCGCTCAGAGTGATGGAAATACGATGGCTGTCATAATGTTCCTTGACGCTTTCCAGAACTTTCCGGAAATCATCGAACGGCATATCGGGTAAAGATGAACTTGCCTTGCAGTCGCTTCCGCAATGCCTGCAGTTCATATTGCAACGAAGGGTGCACTCCCAAAACAACTGGCGCAGCGGATGTGTCTTCCGTGCATCCAGCACCAGTTGACGGTTCAGTTCAAGCTGCAACCTCTGTTTGAGTGTCACTGATTGTCCTCCTCGACTTTCAGAACGGCGCCAGAGGCTTCAAAGGTGCCTTTGAACCAACGTCCGTCGCCTTCTTTGACCTGTTTGAGTTGTACAGTGGTTTCGGTACTCTTGTAATTGCCGTCTTTTGCGGGGTCTATATCCTTTATACGAACTTCAAGTTTCTCTGTCGGGAACGTGTTGCCGGAGATTTCAAAACTGCCGTCAGTGCCGGTCGTGTCCACCTGGCTGCCGTGAGGAATATGGCAGACCTCGATTCCCGCAACTCCCGCCCCGCTCTTGGCATCAACGACCTTGCCTTTCACGGAATAGTTCATATTGGGCTGCCCGTATTCCACAGGCATCTCACGATTATCTAGGAGTTCGCAGGAATTAATCACCGCACTTATCCCCAGAATTCCCAGCAACCACTGGCACAATCTTATCCATCTGTATTTCATATTTCTCTAAAAAAATTGTTCAGGCAAAAATGCTATTTTTTAAAAAAACAACCAGTTATCAAAAACCGTCATTCGGAAATGAACGAAATGATGCTCTGCAAATCATCTTTTGCAAAGGATTTCTGCTCACCGGAAGCCAGATTCTTGAGCTGAACAACACCGGCGGCGGCCTCGTCACCTCCGCAGATGCTCAGGAAGGGAATATTTTTCCTGTCGGCATAGTCAAATTGCTTCTTGAGTTTGCCTGCTTCGGGGAAGATTTCCACCGATACGCCTTTGGAACGCAGCGCAGAAGCGACAGGAAGGATATACTTGACTTCATTGGCACCCATATTGGCGAAGAGCAGGGTAGTGGCGCTGCCGAGGTCGGAAGGGAACTTTTCAAGCCCCGTGAGCACGTCATAGATGCGGTCTGCTCCGAAAGATACGCCCACTCCGGACATATCGGGAAGTCCGAAGATGCCGGTGAGGTTGTCGTAACGGCCGCCTCCGCATATTGAACCTATCTGCCAGTCGAGAGCTTTCACTTCGAAGATGGCTCCCGTGTAATAATTGAGCCCGCGTGCCAGTGAGAGATCTATCTCGCAGGGCAGGCTGACTCCGGCCGCATCTATGAATCCGAACAGTTCCTCAAGTTCGTCAAGGCCTTTCAGTCCCGTTTCCGATGATGCCATCACCTTGCGCATCACGGCAAGTTTCTCCGCATTGCCGCCGTTGAGGGTCAGAACCGGTTCCAGTACGGCGACCGCCTCCGGGGTAAGCCCTTTTTCAATCATTTCCTCTTTGACGGCATCCAGACCTATCTTGTCCAGTTTGTCGATGGCAACGGTGATGTCAACCACCTTGTCGGGGAAACCGCATATTTCCGCCAGACCGGTCAGGACCTTGCGGTTGTTTATCTTCATCAGTACGCGGATGTCCAGCAGCTCGAACACCCTTGCCACTATCTGCACCAGTTCGAGTTCGCAAAGTTGGGATTTGGAGCCGATTGCGTCCACGTCGCACTGGTAGAACTCGCGGTAGCGCCCCTTCTGCGGTCGGTCGGCGCGCCATACGGGCTGAATCTGGAAACGCTTGAACGGGAAGGATATCTCGTTCTGGTGCTGCACCACGAAGCGGGCGAACGGAACCGTCAGGTCGTATCTCAGTCCCTTTTCGCAGACCTTCAGGGACAATGTCTTTGAGTTGTACCCTTCTTCAGTGCGGAAGTCTTCGAAATTCACCCCGTTGAAAGCCTCTCCCGAATTCAGGATTCTGAAAAGCAGTTTGTCTCCTTCATCACCGTATTTGCCGAGCAGCGTGGAGAGGTTTTCCATTGCCGGAGTTTCAATCTGAGCGTAGCCGAAGGTCTTGAATACGGAACGGACGGTGTCGAAAATATAGTTTCTGCGGGCCATTTCAAGCTGGCCGAAATCGCGTGTCCCCTTTGGGATGGA
>JAKSKJ010000145.1 GCA_024401795.1 Bacteroidales bacterium
TACCAGCTCTTCGGCAACCTGTACCTGGATTATGCAATGCAGGGCGAGGTTTCCGGCTACAGACGGGAACTGAATCTTCGGGACGCAACGCAGACAGTCACGTACAGTCAGGGAGGCGTAAACTTCAAAAGGGAAATCTTTGCATCCTACACCGATGACGTGATTGTCATAAGGCTCACGGCGGACAAAAAGAAGTCCCTGGGGTTCCGGCTCACTATGGACCGCAAGTCCAATATTCCCCTCAACGGACTTCAGGCGCCGGTCTGTTCAATCGAGGGCGGAGACCTGATGTTCAGGGGACGTCTCCAGAGCGGAACGGAGGCCGATCCGGAAGCCGCATTCGAAGGTATGAGATACGAAGGCCGCACCCGCGTGCTGCTTGGCAAGGGTGGGTCGGTCAAGGCTGAAAACGGAGCGATTGAGGTCAGTGATGCGGACGAGGCTCTCATCCTCATCGGAATGAAGACTGACTATTTCGGTGACGACTATCAGGCCGTTCTGAAGGAGCAGGTTGAAACAGCGGCCGCCAAGCCGTGGAAACGGCTTTACTGGGACCATTCCGCCGCTTTCGGCGAACTTCTCGGCAGGGTGGACGTGGATTTCGGACATAATCCCGAGCGGGAGAACCTCCCCATCGGCGAAAGACTCCGGGCCTTTGATGCCGACCACAACGATCCGTCCCTCATCAGTCTGTACTATCAGTTCGGCCGCTATCTGCTGATAAGCTCCACCCGTCCCGGATGCCTGCCTCCCAATCTTCAGGGGCTCTGGGCCAACAGCATCAAGACCCCCTGGAACGGTGACTATCACCTTAACATCAATATGCAGATGAATCTGTGGCCGGCGGAGACGGGCAACCTTTCCGAACTGCACCTTCCTTTCATCGAATGGACGAAGGCTCAGGTGGAAAGCGGACGCAACACGGCAAAGGTTTTCTATAATTCCCGCGGCTGGGTCACCCACATCCTGGGCAACGTCTGGAATTTCACGTACCCGGGGGAACATCCCAGCTGGGGTGCCACAAACACCTCTGCGGCCTGGCTCTGCCAGCATCTCTACCGCCACTATCAGTACACCCTGGACAAGGAATATCTTGCCGACGTATATCCCGTGATGAGGGAGGCTGCTTTGTTCTTCGTGGATATGCTGGTGGAGGACCCTCGCAGCCACTATCTGGTGACTGCTCCCACAACATCTCCCGAACTCGCCTATTGGTTCAAGGGAAAGAAGGTCAGCCTGAGTGCGGGCTCCACTATGGACAACCAGATTGTGCGTGAGCTGTTCGCCAACGTTTCGGAGGCGGCGGAGATTCTGGGCGTGGATAAGGAATTCTGCGATACCCTTGCCAGCAAGGGCGGTCGGTTGATGCCTACGACAGTGGGAGAGGACGGCCGCATACTTGAGTGGCCCGAGCCGCGTCAGGAGACGGATGTGCACCACAGGCACGTTTCACATCTCTATGGCCTGTATCCCGGCGACGAGATATCTGTCACAAACACTCCGGAACTTGCCGAGGCCGCAGTCAGGACACTTGAAGTCCGCGGTGACGAGAGTACCGGCTGGTCTATGGGCTGGAAGGTGAATTTCTGGGCGCGTCTCCACGAGGGCGACCACGCATACAAACTTATTTGTGACCTGCTTCATCCGGTTACGGCCACGGGCTTCAACTATGGAGCGGGCGGCGGGACCTATCCCAATCTGTTCTGCGCTCATCCGCCTTTCCAGATTGATGGAAATTTCGGAGGATGCGCCGGCATAGCTGAGATGCTGGTCCAGAGCCACGAAGGCTTCATCGAACTTCTCCCCGCCCTTCCCGGAGCTCTCAAGGACGGCTCGTTCAGCGGACTGTGTGTGCGCGGCGGTGCCGAGGTGTCTGCGAAGTGGGCGGACGGCAAACTGACTTATGTGTGCCTGAAGGCCAGGACCGACGGAGAATTCAACGTGAAGGATGTCACTGACGGACCGGTATGTCTGAAGGCGGGCGAGAAATGGGAAAAAGAATTGTAAACAATCAATATAATGTGTATGAAAAGAATAGTTTCAACCTTGGCCATCCTGGCGTTTTCGGTTTCGATGATGGCATTGCCCAGGCAGTACAGTCTGGCTTCCCCGGACGGGAAAGTGGTTGTGGATGTCAATACCGGAGGGAACATTTCCTATTCCGTCTCCGTGGACGGAGCTCAGGTGCTCTCTCCGTCTGCAATTTCAGTAACGCTCAATGACGGCACGGTGTACGGTGGCGGAGCGCGTCTGCGGAAGGCCGTGAGGTCAAGCGTTGACAATGTTATCAAAGCTCAGGTGTACAGAAAGGCCGAGGTGTCGGACAAATATAACCAGCTTGAACTGCGGTACAGGGGCTTCAATGTCATCTTCCGTGCATACGATGACGGTGTTGCATACCGCTTCGTCAGCCTGTCCGAAACTCCGTTCGAGGTGAAGGCGGAGCAGGCGGAATTCTCCTTCCCCGCCAACTGGAATGCGTACGTGCCCTATGTGGTGCAGAATCTGAGTGAGAATTTTGACTCGCAGCTTCACAATTCCTTTGAGAATCACTATGATTACCAACCTATTGCGAAGTGGGACAAGAAGCGCGTCGCTTTTCTCCCTCTGATGGTTGAGGCCGAGGGGGGAGTCAAACTGTGCATCACGGAGGCTGACCTTCTCGATTATCCGGGGATGTACCTCTACAACGGGGATTGCGACAATGCGCTGTCCGGCTATTTCCCCAAATATCCTACCGTGAAGACGACAGGCGGAGGCGACGGACGCTCCCTTTACGTTCAGGAAACTGCGGATTACATCGCGAAGTTCGATAAGGGCTGCAACTTCCCCTGGAGGGTCATCGGTATTTCCCGGAACGACTGGGAGATGACGGACAACGATATGGTGTACCGTCTTGCATCGGCCCCCGACCCTTCGGTTGACTACAGTTGGGTGAAGCCGGGCAAGGTGGCCTGGGACTGGTGGAACAACTGGAACATCTACGGAGTGAACTTCAAGTCCGGTGTCAACAATGACACATATAAGTATTACATCGATTTCGCTTCCAGGAACGGCATCCGGTACGTCATTATGGACGAAGGATGGTCCGTGGGCTTTGAGGATCTTTTCCATATAGTTCCGGAAATCAATCTGGAGGAACTCATAGCATACGCCGCCGAAAGGAATGTCGGCATCATCCTCTGGGCCGGATACGGGCC
>JAKSKJ010000146.1 GCA_024401795.1 Bacteroidales bacterium
TGGTGCCGTTTCTTTCACAAGAATGATTTCCTGATAGGAATTTCTCTGGACGGGCCGCGTGACATCCAGGACGGATTCAGAAGAACGAAAGCCGGAAAACCCAGTTTCGATGCCGTGGTGGGCGCAATAGGAATGTTCAAGCGCTACGGCGTGGAATTCAACACCCTCAGCGTGGTGAACAACCGATGCGAAGGCCGCGGACTTGAGATATACCGCTTCTTCCGGGACGAGGTCGGCAGCAGATATATGCAGTTTCTCCCCGCAGCGAACAGGCAACTCCCCTGGGCGGTTTCCGCCGAAGGCTACGGACAGTTCCTGATTGATATCTTTGACGAATGGGTGAGGCGTGACGTTGGAGAATACTATGTACAGATTTTCGATGCAACTCTCGCCCAATGGTGCGGCGTAAACCCGGGCCTGTGCTCAGTGGGCGAGACCTGCTGCGATTCGCTCACCGTGGAGCATAACGGAGACGTATATCCCTGCGACCATTTCGTCTATCCCGAATACAAGCTCGGAAACATCAGAGAGAACACTTTGCGGGAGATTTATGACCTTCCGCAAAGATTCAAATTCTCCATTTCCAAAAGGGAATCGCTTCCCGCCGAATGCAGGAGATGCAAATTCTATTTTGCCTGCCACGGAGAATGTCCCGAGCATCGCATTGACGGGAAGAACGTCCTCTGCGACGGTCTCAAGGCCTTCTTCGAACACGTGTCACCCGCAATGGAAACAATGAAGGAACTGCTCGCGCAGCACAGGGCTCCCGCAGAGATAATGACTACTTGTCCATCGCCTTTCTGAGCTCCTTCAGGGCACGCTCCGGTCCGTTCTTTTCCAGTTCTTCCTTAGTGAACGTCTTAAGGGCTTTTTCCAGTCCCGCCGATTTCTTTGTGCCACGCCCCCACTCTTCAAGCAGAATGACGGCCTTGAGATAATCCTGAAGGCCTTCCTTCAGTCTTTCGAAGCGAACGCTGCTGACACCATCGGGATAAACCATATAGCAGTCCCCGGCCGCCCAGCTGCGGAACCTTGCATCCTTTACGGGATTCTCCGTCCAGCTGTTGTATGCCCAGCGCAAATATCCATCCACGTCACGTGACAAGGCCACGAGCGGCAGCCAGGACGCCTCCAGAGGATTGCTGGCGATGAAGGTGTTGGGAAATTTCTCCGCACAGCAGGTGTAGTAGGTGGAAATCTGCCCCTTTGCCCTTCTGGACCCGACGACGCCCTCGGGATATTCCGCTCCGAATGCTATGCAAAGGTCGTCGATGTCGTCCGCTATGGATTCGTGATAATTGCCCGCAAGGGCCACCTTGAATTCCGGCTCCACCTTTTTTATTAGTGCCAATGCCGCCTTCATGGACTTTTCGGGCCGCTCATCCATGGCAATATATGTCTTTTCAAACCACCCCTTCGCCCTCAGATGAGCCGCGAAATCCTTAATGAAGTTCCCCCAGTACGATTCGTATTCGGCGCTGCCGGGTTCCGCATAGATAGTGGCCTTGCTGTCCGTCGCCTGATCGAAATAATCGAAAGTCAGCGCCCACGGAATGAGGGTGTAGCAGTTTATCTGTCCGTCGATTCCGAGCGAGCTCATAAATTCCACCCATTTGTCGAAAATGGTATAATCATAGAGCCAGCTGCCGTCCACTCTCTTTATCTTGGTAACCATAGGTCCGAAGGGATCTTCGGTCTGCCCGTTCCAGGGACGGTCCATAATGGTGGCCGTAACCACTTTCTGACCCGCATCGGCCAGAAGTTTCATAACGGGCTCCATACGTTCGAAATGCTCCCTGCTCCAGAGCGGCACGCCGTGATACCTTGCCACGGCATAGGGATTCTGCCACAGGTCAAGATGGAAAGGGCTCGTTGAAAGAGGAGGCAGAACCCTGTCGCATACCCTTACGGAATATTCAAGGCTAGCAATCTCTTTTCCCCCCTCACGGAAGCGGATTGTACCCCTGTATCTGCCGGGAGCGGTGTCGAAAGGAATTTTCACGCTCATCCATACCGGCTGCGGCTGTCCCGCTTCTAGATTGACGGAAGTCCTGCCGTCTATCATATCCGCCGCGCGTACGGCTTTGTAATTGACCGTGTCGCGCCCGCCGCACTGATTGTACTGCTCCAGGAGTTCGTCTCCCGTTATGTATGACAGGAAATTGAGTTTGACACAGGATGCGCTGATGACGGATGTGCCCGAAATCAGGTCCCCGCTTTCCACAGTAAGGCCTTCAACTTTTTCGGAAGAATTGAATGAAACGGATGCATTGATTGTCTCGCATCTCCAGGCCCGGCAGTCAGGCAGGGGCGAAGTCCACTCGACGCGGATTCCCGCCCGGCAGACCAAAGAGGCAAACAATGTTGCCAGCACAAGAATTTTTCTCATAACGAACAGTTTCTATATGTTCAAAAATAGGAATAATTATTTATATTTGCTTTACCAATACGCAATAATTATGAAACACTTTTCTTTACCCAAGAACGGAGGAATCAAGATTGATGACGTACCTGCAGACATCCTTCACGCCTGCGACAAGATTTACACGAAAGTATATGTCTCTCCGGAGGAAGCTGCCGAAAGGGTTGTTGCAAAGATTATCAAAACCCTCGATGAATTCCTTGAGGGCAATCCTGGCAGAAAATTCAAACTCTGTTTCTCCACGGGCACAACGCCTATACCCGTTTTCGAACGTCTGGCGGAAGCCTGTGCGGAAGGAAAAGTCTCTTTCAAACAGGTGGAGATTTTCTCGACCGACGATTACTATCTTCCCGGAATGGAGGAGGGTCAGAGAAGGATCGCACCGCTGAAGAAATACCTTCTCGACAAGATTGACATCAATCCGGAGGATGTTCATCTCCTCGACGGTTCCGTAAAGCACCGGGACCTTTCCGGGTATTGTATGGAATACAACGCCAAAGCCAAGGACATCGACCTGCTTGTGACGGGATTCGGAGAGAAGGGGCAGGTGGGTTTCAATGAGGTCGGAACTGAAAAGTACACGCGCACCAGATCCGTGATGCTGTCATACAATTCCCGCAAACGCCAGATGAAGAATTTTGGCGGGGAGATTGCAAACACCCCGAAATT
>JAKSKJ010000147.1 GCA_024401795.1 Bacteroidales bacterium
AAAAGTTCGATTATGGTATGGGAGCCTATATACCCCGCTCCACCGGTCACAAGAATGGTTTTTTTCATCAAAATCTGATTTTGAATTGTAAATTTCGGATAAATAAATTTCACTTCCAATTCCTGTAGGGATTTTTCACCAGCATCGAATTGAAGTATTCGGGTTTTCCGGTAACTTCCTCACCAAGCCAGTCAGGCTTGTCAAAAGGCTCGTTCTCGTCGGCAAGTTCCACTTCAGCAACGACAAGACCTTCGTTGTCGCCGTAGAACTCGTCAACCTCCCAGATGTGAACTCCATCTGAGTTCTTCACGAGGTGGCGTGTCTTGTCTATCACGCCCGGCTCGGCGATGTCAAGCAGACTCCGGGCCTCGTCAACGGGGATTTCCTTCTCCCACTCGAAACGGGCCGCTCCGGAAGCACTGCCCGCACCCTTGACTGTTATAAAGCCTTTCTCCCCATTTATTCGGACACGGACCGTTCTTTCCGGCACCGAGCACAAATATCCCTGAATGATGCGGGTGGAACTGAAGACATCCTTTCCGAAGTCTCCGGTCACAAGAAATTTTCTTTCTGTCTCAAGGTTTTTCATATGACGGCCATAGCGATTGTTCTGGCGGCGAAGGCCACCACCCAGGCCAGCGCAAGCGAATGGACTACGGAGAAAAGAGCCCATTTCCAACCAATCTGCGAAGACAGGGTACGGATTGTGGCGATGCAGGGGAAATAAAGCAGTACGAACAGCAGGAACGCAATGGCTTCAGCGCCGTCGAAGGCTCCCGATTCCCTCAATTTGAGCGCAAGGGAGGCATCTTCGCCATTGTTGTAAAGAATCCCCATTGTGCTCACAATAGCCTCCTTGGCAGGCAGTCCGGTGAGCACGCAGACATTCATTTTCCAGTCAAAACCCAGAGGGGCGGTTGCGGGCTCCATCCATCTGCCGATTGCAGCAAGATAAGAACTGTCCTGCGGGGCGGATTCCCCTCCTTTCATAGGGAAGTAACCCAGAGCCCATATTATCACCGTTGCTGCCAGAATGACGGTGGTTATCTTCTGGAGATAATCCTTGCACCTTTCCCAGATATGCGCAAAAAGGGCTCCGCTCTCCGGCAGGCGAAGGGCGGGAAGGGTAAAGATGTCGTCTTCCTGAGTCTTCCTGAACCATCTGGTATTTTTCATCACCAGGGCAAAAAGAACACTCAACACAATCCCGGTCACATACAGGCCTATCATCACCAAAGCCTTGTATTTTGGGAAAAATGCGGAAGCCAGCAGCAGATAGACAGGTAAGCGTGCCGAGCAGGACATAAACGGAATCATCAGCATCGTAAGCGTCCTGTCTTTGGGATTGCTGATGCTTCTTGCCGACATTATTGCCGGCACGTTGCATCCGAAGCCGACCAGCATCGGTATGAATGAATTTCCGTGAAGTCCCACGGCGTGCATAAGCTTATCCATCAGGAATGCCGCCCTCGCCATATAACCGCTGTCTTCGAGTAAGGACAGAAAAAAGAACAGGATGAAAATATTGGGCAGGAAAGCAATTACGGCACCGCAGCCTTCCACTATTCCGTCTGCGACCAGACTCGGCAGCCAGCCGGAGCCGAAACTGTCCTTGATGAGCACACAAAGACTGTCAACGCCACTCTCGATGAGCCGTTGCGGATAGGCGCCTATGGTGAACGTCAGTTCGAATATGCCGAACAGAAGCACGAACAATATGGGAAGACCCAGCCAGCGGTTGGTCAGGAGCCTGTCTATCCTGTACGCAAGCTTGCTTTCCTGCGCATCAGGGTTGCAGAACTCGCTGCCACGCTTGTATCTGCACTGACCGCAGTTGCCGTTGCATATATATCTGGTCTTATCCATATTCGGAGCAAAAATACATTATAATGATTATTTTTGCAATATGAAAACATTGCTCCACAGTTGCTGTGCCCCGTGTTCGGGAGCCATAATCGAATGGATGCTGAACAACGGCACCGGACCCGTGGTTTTTTTCAGCAACTCCAACATAGACACGAAGGAGGAGTTCGACAAACGGCTTGCAGAACTGCGCAGATACTGCGATTCCCTCGGGGTGGAGCTCATTGTGGACGGATATGACCACGAAGGCTGGCTTTCCGCCGTCAAAGGACTGGAGGACGCTCCCGAAAGAGGGGCTCGCTGTCTGGAATGTTTCAAATACAGACTCCGGCGGGCGGCCCGCTATGCCTCCGAAAACGGCTTTGAAGTCCTTACAACCAGCCTTGCGTCATCCAGATGGAAGTCTCTGGAACAGGTGGACGAGGCCGGGACGGCGGCGGTGACGGGAACCGGAGTGGAGTGGTGGCCCCGCAATTGGAGGAAGGGTGGACTGCAGCCAAGGCGTGATGAAATCATAAAGGAACAGGGATTCTACAACCAAAACTGGTGCGGCTGTGAGTTCTCTCACAGAAACACGAAAGGAGAACAAGGAAATGAGTGAAAAACTTTGGAACGCCAATTACCTGAAAATATGGACAGGGAATTTTCTCATCCATTTTTCATTCACCCTTATTGTGCCTCTTCTCCCCCTCTATCTGTCGGAGACTTTCGGTGCCAGCAAAGATACCATAGGCCTATGTCTGGCAGGATACACGGTGATGGCCCTGCTGATAAGGCCGTTCAGCGGATTCCTCGTGGACAGTTTTCCGCGCAGGGCTGTTCTCATCATATTCAACTTCCTGTTCTTCGCACTGTTCGCAGGTTATCTCGTGGCAGGTTCGCTGGCTATGTTCACCATCTTCCGAACTCTGCACGGCGCGCCGTTCGGGGCCGCAACGGTAGCGGCCAGCACGGTGGCCATCGATGTGCTGCCAAGCAGCCGCAGGACTGAAGGCATCGGATACTACGGACTCAGCAACAATCTGGCTACCGCAATCGGTCCGGTGCTGGCCATCTACGTCCTGCAAGCGTTCGGCGGCAATTTCCAGGCTCTGTTCCGGCTGTCGCTGCTGTTCTCCCTGCTTGGTCTGATTCTTGACGCCACCATCAAACTGCCCCAAAAAGATTTCGTGCCGGAGAAGAAAGTCATATCGTTTGACCGCTTCTTCCTG
>JAKSKJ010000148.1 GCA_024401795.1 Bacteroidales bacterium
TAAGAAACATAAAAATATTTCTTTTGTCTGCACGATCTTTGCGCAAAACGCGAGTCACTCGCGTTTTTGCGCAAAGTTCACTCGCCTGTTCCACAATAGCAAAAAAATTGTTAAGTTTGTAAAAACAACGAAAGATGTCACTTAAGTGCGGAATTGTGGGCCTGCCCAACGTAGGCAAGTCAACCCTTTTCAATTGTGTGAGTTCCGGGAAGGCGCAGAGTGCCAATTTCCCTTTCTGTACCATAGAGCCCAATCTGGGCTCGACCAATGTTCCGGACAGGCGCCTTGACGTGCTGTCGGAGATATGCAAACCACAGAGGACAATTCCCGCCACGGTGGATATTGTGGATATCGCGGGGTTGGTGAAGGGGGCAAGCAAGGGCGAAGGCCTTGGCAACCAGTTCCTTGCCAACATCAGGGAGTGCGATGCCATTCTCCACGTGCTGCGCTGCTTCGATGACGGCAATGTGGTGCACGTGGACGGCAGCGTTGATCCGGTGAGGGACAAGGGAATAGTGGATACGGAACTCCAGATAAAGGATCTTGAGACGGTAGAATCGAGGCTGGGCAAGGCCGACAAGGCGGGCAAGGCCGGAGACAAGGACGCGAAGAAACTTGCGGCCGTGCTCACACGCTACCGTGAGGCCCTGCTTCAGGGCAAATCCTGCCGGAGCGTGGCTCTCGTCAATGAGGAAGAGGAAGCTATAGCCCGCGACCTGTTCCTGCTCACCAACAAGCCCGTGATGTACGTTTGCAACGTGGATGACGCTTCAGCCGTGAACGGCAACGCCTACGTGGATGCGGTGCGCGAGGCAGTGAAGGACGAGAATGCGGAGATTCTCATAATTTCCGCAAAGACGGAATCCGAGATAGCCGAGATGGATTCCTATGAAGACCGCCAGATGTTCCTCGAAGAGATGGGGCTCGGAGAATCGGGAGTCGTGAGGCTCATTCAGGGGGCATACCATCTTCTCGGCCTCCAGACTTTCTTCACCGCCGGAGCGGACGAATGCCGCGCCTGGACCATCCACAGGGGCGACAAGGCCCCCAAGGCGGCGGGAGTGATACATTCCGATTTTGAGAAAGGTTTCATCCGCGCAGAGGTCATCAAGTATGATGATTTCGTCAACTACAAGACGGAAGCGGCAGTGCGCGCCGCCGGAAAAATGGGAGTTGAGGGCAAGGAATATGTGGTGCAGGACGGCGACATTATGCATTTCCTTTTCAATGTATAACTATAACCAATAACTATAATTATGAAAACCAGAATCCACGAAAAATTCAAGGAACTGTTCGGAGAGGGCGGAGTGCAGTATGCTTCCGCCGGCCGTGTGAACCTTATCGGAGAGCACACCGACTATAACGGAGGATATGTGTTCCCCGGAGCCATCGACTGCGGCATCATTGCAGAAATCAAGTTGAACGGAACGGACAAGGTCAGGGCTTTCTCCCTTGACTATAACGAAGAAGTGACTTTCGGCCTCAACGAAGAGGACAAACCCGCACAGGCCTGGGCCTGCTACATATTCGGCGTTTGCCGTGAGACAATAAAGAAGGGCGGGAAGGTAGCCGGATTCGACACTGTCTTTGCCGGAGACGTTCCCCTCGGAGCGGGTCTTTCATCATCTGCGGCGCTTGAGAGCACCTTTGCCTTTGCCATTGAGGACATCAACAGGAACGGCATCGACAAATTCGAACTCGCCAAGATAGGACAGATGACGGAGCACCATTACTGCGGTGTGAACTGTGGCATTATGGACCAGTTCGCCTCCTGCTTCGGCAAGAAGGGCAGCCTCATCCGTCTCAACTGCAAGACCTTGGAATACAAATATTTCCCCTTCAACCCCGAAGGCTACAAACTTGTGCTGATTGACTCCTGCGTCAAGCACGAGCTGGCATCGTCCGCCTACAACAAGCGCCGTCAGTCCTGCGAGAACGCGGCGGCCCACATCAAGAAGAACCATCCCGAGATAGATTTCCTCAGCGACTGCAACCGCCTGTGGCTGGACGAGGTCCGCGGAGAGATTCCCGAGGAGGATTTCCTGAGGGCGGAGTATGTAATCGGGGAGGTACAGAGGGTTCTCGACGTGTGCGACGCTCTTGAAAGGGGAGACTACGAGACGGTGGGAGAACTTATGTACCAGACTCATTTCGGCCTGAGCAGACTGTACGAGGTGAGCTGCGAGGAACTTGACTTCCTCAACAAACTTGCCCGCAAGATGGACGTAACCGGCTCACGCGTGATGGGTGGAGGCTTCGGCGGATGTACCATCAACCTTGTGAAGGACGAGCTCTACGAGCCTTTCATCGAGGCGGCCAAAGAGCAGTTTACCGCCAAGTTCGGCCACAGCCCCAAGATTTATGATGTGGTCATCTCCGACGGAGCAAGGAAACTCAATTAATTATCCGATAAACCCGGAAAGCCAGGCTTGGTCCACGCGGACCAGGCCTTTCGCTTTTTCTGCTATGACAGGATTGCGCGACAGGATGCCGCAGCAGTCGTTATAGACATTGAGTCCTATTTCCAGCATCTGCATCTGCCCGTTTTCCGGGTAGGTGAAGGTTATATCCCGATCTGCGCCGTTCATTCCGCAGAACTTGAGCTCCACGTCCCTGCCGAGTTCCTGGGAGGTGACGTATTTGCACATTTCAATGGCAATGTCATCCAATCCGGCTTCGAAAATCTTGAGCTTTTCGACGAGTTCCCCCACTGTAGTCACCTGTCTTGCCGTGTATCCCGGAATCTCCCCGTCGGAATTCAGTTTTTCTTTCGAAAGGGCGAGAATCAGCTTGAGTTCCGGGTCGGTATAAAGGAAAGGGCTGTTGTCAATATCCTTGTGTCCGCATCCGGGGCATTCGCGGACGAAGAGCCCGCCCGTGCGCAGCTCATCCCTGAGGTCGGGGTCTGTGGCGGCATTGATGCTGCTGTAGCGCTTGAAAACAGCGCTTCTCCCACATTCGGGGCAGGTGAAACTTATTTCGCTGAATTTTGACATACGTGCAAAGATAAGCATCTTTCAATAATCTCCATACACATACGTCCGTTATGATAGGGGCATTT
>JAKSKJ010000149.1 GCA_024401795.1 Bacteroidales bacterium
CGGTGGCAGCGGCAGAATCCGTGTTTTTGGGCCAGCGGTGCAATGGCTGTCATAGACGAGCGCAGGAGATAGTCCTTGACTCCGGATTCGTCGAAGTAGTGTATGCGTATATAGTTTTCCTCAGCGCTGATGTACAGGACAGCGTCGCGCGAAATGGCGAACTTGACCTGCTTCTTGTTGTCGAGGAACCTGACGACGGATGGACTTTGCGGAATGGGCTTGTCCGCCTTGCCGATGGTCAGGAGGACGAAAGTCTCTATTGTAATCGGAATCAGCAGTATGAGGAACGAATACTGCAGGCAGATTGCGACCTGCGTGAAATAAGCCTCCTCACCTCCTCGCATCAGGGTCAGGTAAAGAGCTTCGAGATAATTGATGGCAGTCAGTTCGAAAAGGCATATCCCGACGTAACCCCACCAGCTTTTGCCCAGGTGCTTGAAAAGCAGGAAGAACAATGTGCGGGTTATCAGCAGCGTCCCTATTATTATGCACATCATTATGGTTACGTTGAAGAAGAACAACCCTCTGCCCATATCCAGGTCTTCGGCCATTTCGAAGGGCCGGAATACTGGTGCAAAGAAGAAGAAGAACAGCGAAAGGGACAGCACATATGCGATGTTTGCCCCCAACGTTCCGAATATTTCAGGCAGTTTTTTCATATTTCGTCACAAAAATCGTGTGACAAATATAGTTATTTTGTCGGATTCGTCACAGAATGCGTAATTTTATCCCTGAATTGCCGTTTTAGTGGATAGCAGCCTTCTCTTGTCCCAATTTGGACGGCGAATGATGCTTTGGGCTAAATTTGCGATATGGAAAAGACGTTATATGGATTCAATTCATCTCAGGATGTAATTCACCTTCAGACCAAGTATTCACTCTACGGCTGCGTTGCCAATATCGTTTTCTCGACTGAGCTGGCAGATGGCTTTGACAAGTCGCTGATGACCGAAGCCATCAACCGTGTAATAGAGAGGAACGACTGCTTGAGGTTGACTTTTGTAAAGAAAGGTAAGGAGATCTTTCAGTATTTTGAGGATGCCAGGAGTATCTCCGATATCCCGGAAGTGCATTTCAATTCCAATGGAGAGAAAGAGAAGTTCCTGAAGTCCTTCAGAAGGCACGCCCTCAAGGTTTTCAAGGGAGAGGTGCTGAAGGTTGCCTACGCCACGGAAGTTGACGGTGGCCAGACCGTATATTTCAAGATAAGTCATTACGTAGCCGACACCTATGCCATAGGCGTCATTGTGTCCGACCTTTTCAAGGTATATTCTGCACTGAAGAACAAGACAGACCTGCCTGAGGCCCCCGGCAGTTTCGAGGACGTGCTTCAGAAGGACCTGTCATACAAGGCCAACACGGAGCTGAAAGCGAAGGACGAAGCTTTCTTCAAGGACTATTATGAAGTCCGTCATCCCGAGCATCCGACTTACTGCGGCATAAACGGAGACGCTTCTGACCTCTGGCTCAAGCAGAAAAGGAAAGGCAAGTTCTCGCTACCGTACAATTTTGTAAGGTGCGATACCGAAGGCTACAAGTTCACCATTCCGGCAGCTGTCGGAGCAAATGTCAAGCAGTGGTGCGCCGAAAACCAGATCCCGCTTTCCGCATTTTATTTCTACACTTGCAATATCGCGGCATCCGTCGTGAACGGGAAACTCGAAAGACAGGCCCCTCTGATGCTGCTTGACTGCCGCGGCACTATGGCCGAGCGCAGGGCCGGCGGTACGAAAGTACAATCCATCAGCGTGTACACCTATATCGATTACTCGAAGAGTTTTCTTGAATATGTCAAAGAAGCTTTCGAGGAACAGAATGAACTGTATAAGCATACCAGGCTGTCCTACCTTGAAGTGGAGGCATTGCAGCACAAGCTCTGGAACTATTCTTTGGCCGGTCAGATCACCAACTATGCGTTCTCGTTCATCCCGTTCGAAACGCCAGAGGGCATCAAGTTCCAGATTCACAGCAACGGCAAGGGCGCGCTTGTAACCTACATTGCCCTGATGGCCGGACCTGGAAGTGATGAAGTCGATGTCATCTATGATATCCAGAAGATTATGGTGACCGGCGCCCAGCTTGCCGATTTCCAGAATACATACGTGCACGTGATTGAAACCGTTCTCGCTTCGTCCGGGACGGCCTTGAACAAACTATTCTAAACCTATGAGCACAAAAGAAGAAGTACTTGAAATTCTCGGCGACTACGTTGAGACCCCCGCAGACCAGATCGACACTGCGGCCGGTTTCAAGTTTTCAGCCGGACTGGATTCTTTCGCCCTTCTGTCATTCGTCGGTGCCGTCGAGGACCATTTCGGAATCAGCATTCCGAACGACGCTTTCATCGGAATGACAAAGCTTGACGACATAATCTCCTACGTTGACTGTCATCGTTGAACAATGTCCGATTGTACCGCGGAAATATTCGAGTGGATAGAGCATAGCATCTTTCCCCGCTACGATGCCTTTGACAAAGCGCACCGGCGGGACCACGCGAGATATGTCATCGATACTTCGCTTGAGCTGTCCCGATACTATGACGTTGATACCGATATGGTTGCCGTCGCAGCTGCCTGCCACGACCTCGGCCTGTCCGCCGGAAGGCAGAACCATCATCTTGAATCCGGCAGGATCATAAGGACCCTTCCGGAACTCCGCAGATGGTTCTCCGCCGGGCAGATTGAGACGATGGCGCAGGCGGCGGAGGATCACCGGGCGTCGGCGAAAGAGCCGCCACGCAGCATCTATGGCAGGATAATCGCTGAAGCCGACCGTCAGATAATCCCCGAGGTTGTGATTCGCAGAACGGTTCAGTTCGGATTCAAGAACTACCCCGAACTTTCAAAGGAAGGCCATTGGAACAGGACCGTGGGGCATCTCGAAGAAAAATACGGTGACGGCGGTTATCTCAAGCTGTGGATACCGGAATCCCGGAATTCCGCCAATCTTGAGGAGCTCCGACGGATTATACGCGACAAATCCGCCCTCCGCTCCGTTTTCGAAAGCATCTTCGAAGAGGAGAGTCACTCCCTGTGATCATCGGCACG
>JAKSKJ010000015.1 GCA_024401795.1 Bacteroidales bacterium
CAATCTGGTCTATGCAGACTCCGAGCGTGACGTCTTTGTGCCTTTGAAGCCTCGGCGACCAGAATGAATCATCGATGGTAACGTCAGAGAACTTGACCGGCGTGATTAATTTTTGTTGTTTATCGTCCTTGGGGGAACATCCGGTCATCAAACCGAGTACGATTACCGGCGCAATCCAGAGGGATGAAAATGTTTTCATTCGTATATTATTATCTGTTTGGTCTACGACAAAAATAACAATAAGAATCTGATTCTTTTCAAATTTATGTGCTAAAAAGACTGATTCTCGATCTTGGGCTTAACTGGACGGATGCTGTACGTCAGGAGCGGCTGTTTATGCACGGGGAACATAATTGGCTATGCGAATGATAAAGCGTACGTTCTGATGTATATTATTCAACGATATCAACATTTTTCCAACTCTTCGATTATTCGGACTTTTTCACTTATCAACAACGAAGTTTATATGTCCCAAAAAAATTGGTATATTTGTAAGAATGTATTAACAATAAAGGAAATGAAAAAGATTTTTGGAACAGTGGTACTGCTTGGTCTTTGCCTGTCAATGTACGCACAGGACGGATACGTCACATATTCCCTTCCCAAGACAGACCTTCTCTTTGAAGTTACGGCACGTCAGGAAGTGTTCCACGCAGGGCCCTATGCCAAGTTCGCACAGAAGTATCTGGGCGTTTCCCCCCGCACCAAAGACGAGACATCGTTCGAAATCACCGAAATCAAGCTCACCAGCGCGGTGGAGGCGGACCAGAGTGCAAGATTCTCATCAGCACTGCCCTCAAGCGCTCTCCAGACCTATCTCCAAATCACGTCGCAGGGCCTGATTTCCGGGCAGGACGGAGCTTATTCGGAGAACGGCGCCGTATGGCGTTTCCCCGTTGACGAGAAAGGTTCGTTCGCCGCCAAGGGCATTCCCTCCAATCTGGCATCCGAATCCAACACACTGCAGGGGGCGAAAGGCATCGTGCGCCAGAACGTCGTGGTGGAGAAGTCTCCGGAACGCAAAGCTCAGGAAGTGGCCGATATGATTTTCAAGATAAGGGACAACCGCTACAAGATTCTGGTGGGAGACACGGACGCGACCTACAGCGGCGAAGCTATGAAGGCCACTATGGAAGAACTCAACAAGCTTGAGGCGGATTATACCACGCTCTTCCTCGGTTATTCGGAATTCCACACGCAGACCGCTGTGTTCGAAGTGATTCCGGATGCATCCAAAGAGAAGCAGATGTACGTTGCATTCAGGATTTCCGAAACTGACGGACTGGTGAACGCAGACAATATGTCAGGAAAGCCTTTTTACCTTCAGCTGAACGTCGAGCCTTTCGCACAGACAGGAACAGGTAAAGGCGGTTCCAAGCCCAAATATGAGATTTTCTACCGCATCCCGGCCATCTGCAAGGCATCGCTTTCCGACGGAGTGAACAGCCTGCTGCAGGTTAGAGTCCCCGTTTACCAGCTCGGCAGGATGAGTTCCTATCCCATATTCAAATAACCCGTTATTCCTACCACGATGAAAAAACTTTTCACTGCGGCTTTGCTGTCGATTCTCACTACGGTTTCAGCCTCCGCCATCGACTTTTCCATAGTCGGCAGGGTTGACTACCCTCTGGACTATAATCTCTACACCTTCCTTGACGGCGACATAGGCGAACACGTATCCTATTCTTTCTCAAATCATTGGGTAAGCAAGGACACCAAAGCGCTGTACCAGAACACCTGGCGCTCCTGGGATGTCAACTGGTGCGACTGGGCCAACTTCACCTTCACTTTCGGAGGCCTGTCCATCACCGTCGGCAAAGACCTTCTGCTCACCGGCAGCAACGAGGAGATGCCAAACGACGTGGACAACTATGCATTCCTCTGCAGCGAATTCTGGAACAATCTCCAGATGTACCAGTGGGGCGGAAAGATAGCATACGAATTCAGCGACATCAACACCACCTTCGAAGCCCAGTACTGCTCGTCGCCCTTCAACGAGAAGCCCTTCCTGAAAAATGGAGCCTTTTCTTTCGGCATCAGCGGCGAATACGGCATCTATCAGCCTCATTTCACGGCGAATATGATAGGGTACGACCCGATGGAATATGAAATCGAAACCGTCTCCAGCAACAAATTCTGGATTCTGACCCTCGGCAACCTCTTCACCGTCACGGACGATCTCAGTCTTGCCCTGGATTACATCCTATGCCCCAACAAGCCCGTATCCGTCAGCAACCATCTGGCTTTCACCGGTGACTGGAGATGCCTCGACCATCTGGGACTGAAATGCAAAGCCGGCTACGAGTGGTTTGATTCGGATATGGAGGAAGACCTTCTTCTGGAGTTCTCCCCCAAGCACTGGTTTGCCGGACTCATCTGCGAGTTCTACCCTCTCAAGAGTGATGACCTCCGCATCCACGCGGGCGGCGGCTACAGTCAGGGCACGAAGAACTATTTCAACATAGGCATCACGTACAATTTCAACGTAACCAATCTTTTCAGGAAATAACATTATGACTATCAAAGAGCTACAACCATCACTCGTCTGGAACAACTTCTACAGTATCACCAGATGTCCGCGCCCCTCGAAGCACGAGGAAAAAATCCGCGAATACCTTCTCCAGTGGGGAAAGGAGCACGGAGTGGATACCTTCACCGACAAGACCGGTAACGTGATTATGCGCGTACCCGCCACACCCGGCTTGGAAAACCGCAAGCCCGTGATTCTGCAGGGCCATATGGATATGGTTCCCCAGAAGAACTCCGACGTGAAGCACGATTTCGAGAAGGACCCCATCGAAACAAGAATAGTTGACGACTGGGTGAAAGCCTGCGGCACAACTCTCGGCGCCGACAACGGAATGGGACTGGCGCTGGCTATGGCCATCGTGGAAGATAAGGAAGCCAAGCACGGCCCGCTCGAAATTCTCGTCACCTACGATGAGGAGACGGGAATGACGGGAGCCAAGGCGCTGGAGCCCGGCGTTCTCAAGGGAAAGATTCTGATCAACCTGGATTCCGAGACCGAGGGCGAACTCTACGTGGGCTGCGCCGGAGGACTGGATGCCACAGCCAAGGCAAGTTATGAGCGCAAGGAAGAGCCTGCCGGATACGAATGTTGGGCTCTCAACGTGCTGGGATGCCAGGGCGGCCATTCCGGAATGGATATAATTCTCTGCCGTGCCAACGCCAACAAGGTGGCGGCCAGGCTCCTGTATGCCCTCTTGAAAGAAACGGACGCCAAACTTCTGGATATGGAAGGAGGCACCCTTCGCAACGCTATCCCCCGCGAGTGCTTCTGCACCGTCTATGTGAAGGACACGAAGAAGGCGGAGACTGTGGTCAGCCGCGTCGCCTCTGCCATCAAGGCGGAATATACCCAGACCGACCCCGACCTCAAGGTTGTATTCGAGCCCTACAAGTGTCCGGAGGGTACGGTATGCGACCACGACGAATGCCTCTATGTCGAAGAGAAGTCCGCACTGCGTTTCGTCGAAGCCATTCTCGCCTGCCCCGACGGTGTGGAGCGTATGAGCGCCAGCGTTCCCGGACTTGTCGAGACCTCCAACAACCTTGCAATGGTCAAGATATACAAGGGCGTATTCTCTGTTCACACTCTTATGAGGAGTTCCGTCGATACAGCGAAGGCTGCTCTTGCCGACAAGTTCACATCAGTGTTCGAACTGGCGGGAATGGAGTCATCTTTCGCGGGCGGCTACAGCGGATGGGCTCCCAATCCCGATTCCGAGATACTGGCCGTTATGAAGAAGGTGTATTCATCAATGTTCGGCAAGGAGCCGAAGGTTATGGCAATCCACGCCGGCCTCGAATGCGGCATCCTCGGAGGCACCTATCCCGATTGGGATATGGTCTCGATGGGTCCCACGCTGATGAGTCCCCACTCCCCCGACGAAAGGTGCCATATCCCTTCCGTGCAGAAGGTGTATGATTTCCTGAAAGAGGTGCTTGCCACAATATAAGAAGTTTAACCATAGAAAAATAAGATAATGTTCAAAGGTCAACCCAAAGGATTGTTCGCCCTCGCCCTCGCCAACACAGGTGAGCGCTTCGGCTATTACACTATGCTCGCCATCTTTATGCTTTTTCTCCAGGCCAAATTCGGCTGGGGAGGTTCTCTGGCGAGCACTGTTTATGCAGTATTCCTCGCCTGCGTGTATTTCTTCCCCGTGGTCGGTGGTATTCTCGCAGACAAGATAGGATACGGAAAATGCGTTGTGACGGGAGTATGCGTGATGTTCCTCGGCTATCTGGCCCTCGCCATACCCACTGCCGCAAATGGTCTGGGAATAGCGCTGATGATAGGAGCGCTGCTTCTCATCTCTCTCGGAACAGGCCTCTTCAAAGGCAATCTCCAGGTGCTGGTAGGCAACCTGTATGACGATCCCAAATACAGCGCCAAGAGAGACTCCGCATTCAGCCTTTTCTATATGGCAATCAACATCGGCGCAATGTTCGCTCCCTCCGCAGCGACAGCCATCACCAACCGCTTCCTCGGCAATGCCGGACTCATCTACAAGGCGGATATCCCTGCACTGGCCCATCAGTTCATCAACGGCACGATAACCCCCGAGAACACCGACAGGCTGCAGGCGCTCGCTCAGATGATGCCCGGAGATGCCGCGCAGATGCCCCTCGGAGAATTCTGCCCCTATTATATCGAGCACCTGTCTTCTTCGTACAATATGGGCTTTGCCGTAGCCTGCGTCTCACTGATAGTTTCCATTGCAATCTATCTGTGCACGCGCAGCTGGTTCAAGCACGCTGACGTCAATGCCAAACAGGCCGCCGCATCCGGCAATGCAAATGTAGTGGAACTCACCCCCAAGCAGACAAAGGACCGCATCGTCGCCCTCTGCCTTGTATTCGCCGTTGTGATTTTCTTCTGGATGGCTTTCCACCAGAACGGTCAGTCACTCACCTGGTTCGCTCGTGACTATACCCAGGCCTATGCCGAAGGCTGGTGCAGAATCGGATTCAACATCTGGGCTCTGGCTCTGATTGCCGTCTCCGTCTATACCCTCTTCTCCACCTTCCAGTCAGAAAAGGCATCCGGCAAACTCGTATCCGGTGTGGTTACGGCAGGCCTCTGGGTCGGTGCCTACGCAATCTTCAAAGGTCTTGACAATCCTCTTGAGATATTCCCCCAGCTGTTCCAGCAATTCAACCCCTTCTTCGTGGTGGCTCTGACTCCCATTTCAATGGCACTGTTCAGCGCTCTTGCAGCCAAGAAGACGGAAAGGCATCCCAAGGGGCTCGAACCTTCCGCTCCCAAGAAAATCGGTATCGGAATGTTCGTCGCCGCTCTCGGCTACCTCGTTATGATAGTTGCCTCAAAGGGACAGATGTCACCCGCAGAACTGCAGGGTACCGTTTCGCCTGACCCCGTCATTCCGCAGTACCTTATGGCCACCTATCTCATACTCACCTTTGCGGAACTCCTGCTCAGCCCTATGGGAATATCCTTCGTCACCAAAGTGGCGCCTCCCAAGTACAAGGGACTTATGATGGGACTCTGGTTTGCCGCAACGGCAATCGGCAACTACCTCAGTTCCATTCCCGGCCTGCTTTGGGAGAAAGTCCCCCTCTGGGCCAACTGGACTATCCTTATGGCTCTCTGCGTCGTTGCAGGAGGCATAATGTTCGCTATGCTGAAGAAGGTCGAAGCTGCCACAGCGGAATAGTGAAAGACTGCCTGAAGCAACAACTGACAGAGTGGGCCGAAACCTACAATGACCCGCAGTATTTTCAGGAGGACCCCATAGCCTTCCCCAGGGAATTTGTCGGCAGGGGTGCCTCCCTTAAAGACATTGAAATTGCGGCAGTTTTTTCGGCGCATTTCGCCTGGGGGCGCAGGAGTATGATTGTCAGAGACCTGCAAAGGCTCTTTGACGAGATGGAATGGAGGCCGGCCGACTACGTTGCCGCCGGAGAATGGCGCAGCGATGACAGCAGCATCCACCGGACAGTAAAGTGGTCCGAAGTTGCGGGCATCTGCAAACGGCTGGACGAGTGGTACAAATGGCACGATTCGCTTGAGTCTCTCACGCCGGCGGAAATGCGTGTGACGGTTTTCAACCAGAAGGAGGACCGTCACGCCCCCAACAAGAAAATCAATATGATGCGCCGTTGGATGGTCCGCGATGACGGAAAGGTGGATCTGGGGTTGTGGAAGCACAGCGACAAGTCCGCCCTGCTGATTCCTCTGGACGTGCACGTTTACGGGCAAGCCGTCGAACTCGGACTCACGCAACGGAAACAGAAGAATCTTGAAACCGCAATGGAGATTACGGATGCGTTCAGGGAGATATTCCCGGACGATCCCGCCAAAGGCGATTTCGCCCTGTTCGGATATGGAGTGACACACTGATATGCCCAGACTCTACATATTGTCGGGCTGTAACGGCTCGGGAAAGACTACCGCTTCCTACACCCTGCTTCCTGAACTTCTGGAATGCAGCGAGTTCGTGAATTCCGACGAGTTCGCCAAGAGTCTCTCTCCCTTCAACCCTTCGGACGCATCCGTATCGGCCAGCCGCTATATGCTGATGAAAATCCGTTACCTGCTGAACAGAAGGGCCGATTTCAGCATTGAGACAACACTTGCCACACGATCCCTGGTCGGCATCATTGAGGAAGCACGGTCGCTCGGATACTTTGTGACGGTGCTGTATCTGTGGCTCAAGACACCCGAAATGGCAATAAAGAGAGTTGCCGACAGGGTTGCGGCAGGAGGTCACAGAATCCCCGAAGACGTTATAAGGCGGAGATACAGTATGGGCATCAGATATCTGTTCGACACCTACATTCCCATCTGTGACCGCTGGGTTCTGGCAGACAACACCCAGTCTCCGTTCGTCGTGGTGGCTGAAGGCAACAAAGACGGCATCAACATAAAGGACGAAGAGAAATACAATATTATCAAAGAAATAGCACACCCCACAAAAAAGGATGAACAATAATTTCGGAATAAGTGAAGAACAGATGAAGGCCCTTGTTGCAGAAGGGCTGCGCAGCGGCGGATCCTGGTGTGACCTGTATTTTGAAAGTACAGTATATTTCGATTTGCTGCTGAGAGATTCTGAAGTCAGTTCCGGCGGCTACCATCAGGATTACGGTTGCGGCATCAGAGTACTGGACGGCGAGAAGACCGGCTATGCATATTCCGAAAGCACGGACTATGCTTCCCTGCTGAACGCCGCGCGGGCCGCATCGTCCATCGCCTGCGGCAGTTCTTCCGCCCCTGGAATCATTTCCCCCGCAGCGGGTAAACGGCGTGCCGATGCACAGGACCGTTATCCGCAAGAATCCGACTGGAGGCAGAAGGAAGCGTCATTTTTCGTACCTGTCCTCAAAAAGATAGATACGGAGATACACAGGCGCGAAAGCCGTGCCGACAAGGTGGTGGCTATGCTTTCCTGGTCCCTGAGCGACATAATGATGTACAATTCACTCGGAGAACTCAGTTGCGACTCCCGGCCTCTCGGAAGCATATCCGTGAGCACCGTTTTCTCCAAAGACGGAAGAATCGAGAACCGGCGGGTATCAAGAAGTTTCAGATGCGGTGCGGAGATGATTTCCGACACTCTTGTGGAAGAATTGATATCGGACTCCGTGAAAGGCGTGGACGCAATGTTCGAGGCGAAACGTCCGAAGGGAGGAAAGATGAATGTGGTGATGGCGGCGGGAGCTTCCGGGATTCTCCTCCACGAGGCGATGGGGCACGCTTTCGAGGCCGACTTCAACCGCAAGGGGCAATCCGTGTTCTGCGACAGGATGGGCAAGAGAATCTGCAACAAAGGAATAAACATTGTAGATGACGCGACCATCCGGGGCAACCGGGGTTCCTGCAATTTCGATGACGAAGGAGTGCCAGGGCAGAAGACATATATGGTCACGGACGGAATCCTGACTTCCTACCTCCACGACAGAATAAGCGCATCCTGGTTCGGAGTCGAACCCACCGGCAACGGAAGGAGGGAATCTTTCCGATACAATCCTATACCCAGAATGAGGGCAACCTATATGGAGAGCGGCAGCGACGGCAGTCTGGATGACCTTGTGGGAAGCGTAAGGAAAGGCATATTCGTTGACCAGTTCGCCAACGGACAGGTCAAGATCGGCGAAGGGGATTTCACTTTCTACGTCAAAAGCGGATTCCTGATAGAAAACGGCCAACTGACCCGGCCGGTCAAGGACATCAACATAATAGGCAACGGTCCGCAGGCGCTTGCCGACATAGTGGCGGTGGCGGATGACCTGAAAATTGACAACGGCACCTGGACCTGCGGCAAGGAGCAGAGTGTCCCGGTAAGCTGCGGCATTCCGTCCGTTCTGGTCAAAGGTCTTACTGTTGGAGGAAACTGACAATGAAAGAACAGAATATTCAGATAACGAGGGATGCACTTGCGCTTGCTTTGGAGGCAGGTGCCCGGAAAGCACGGGTAACCCTTGCCAGAAGCACGGAAAATCTCGTATCAACCCTGAACGGAGAAGTTGACAAGGTTACGCGCTGCGAGGACAGCTCCCTCAGCTTCGCCCTTTTCGTTGACGGACGTTTCGGAAGTTTTTCCACCAACAGTCTGGACCGCGAATCCCTGCGCGAGTTCCTCGGCAAGGCCGTGGGCATAGTCAGGATGATGGCTCCGGATGCCTGCCGCAACCTCCCGTCACCGGAACGCTGCTGCAAGACAGCCATCACCGGCAACGAACTGGATCTGGAAGACCCCGCATACACGGAACTTACCCCGGAAAGAAGGCGCGGGATTGCCCTGAGTGCGGCCGTTTTCGGAAAGATCAAGCCGGAAGGCTACAAAATCGTGTCGGAAGAAGGCGAATATGCGGATTCAAGATACGAAACGGTAGTTATGGACAGCCAGGGGCTCGTTTGCCTGCACACCGAAGACAATTTCGACTACGGAGTGGAGGTAACTGTCGAGGCCGGGGGCGAGAAATACAGCGGATACTGGTGGGATTCGTCATCGAGGCTGGACAAGCTGGCCTATGCCGGATGCGGAGAGACGGCTGTCAGAAGAGCGGCGGGCCAGATCGGTTCCGGCCCCGTTGCCGGCAAAAAGTACAATATGGTGATAGACAGGGATGTGGCTTCCAAAGTGGTGTCGCCTCTCCTGAATGCACTGAACGCGTACTCCATCCAGCAGAACAACTCGTTCCTGATGAACAGTATCGGCAGGAAGGTATTCTCCGAAGGTATGACAATAATGGACCTGCCGCACATCAAGGGCCAGACCTGTTCCAAACTGTTCGATTCCGAAGGTGTCGCCACGTCAGAGGGTCCGATAATAGAGGGTGGAACGGTCAGGAAGTATTTCGTAAACAGCTATATGGCCGCCAAGCTGGGCATCTCCCCCACCGTGGAAGATGCCACCAGGCCCAAAGTCCTCCCCTGGCCCGAACCCGGGATGCACCTGAATGACATCCTCCGGCTCTGCGGTGACGGGATATACGTAACCGAATTCAACGGAGGCAACAGCAACGCCGCCACAGGAGATTTCTCATACGGCGTGGAAGGTTATCTCTTCGAGGACGGGAAAATTGTAAAACCGGTCAGCGGGATGCTTGTCACCGGCAATTTCCTCAACCTGTGGAACAATTTCATCGCCGCCGGCGACGATTACAGGGACTGTATGTCCAAACTTATTCCTACCTTAGCGTTCGCTAACGTGGATTTCAACGGATAATTCAAAAATCAAAAGATATGAAAGTAGCAAAAGACAAAGTAGTGGCAGTGAGTTATGAACTCAACGTAGAAGGCAAGATTGCAGACAAGGCAGGTTCCGAAAAGCCGTTGGAGTACATCCACGGCAACGGTATGCTCCTCCCGAAATTCGAATCGGAACTTGAGGGGAAAGAGCCCGGGGACAGTTTCGCATTCACTCTGACACCGGAGGAAGGATACGGCATTTACAACCCCGGATATCTGATTGACATCCCCAAGAGTTCATTCATGGCCGACGGTGTGCTGCGCGAAGACCTGCTGGTAATCGGCAATATCATTCCCATGCTCAACGCCTCGGGTCAGGTCATTCAGGGAACAGTCAGGGAAGTCGGCTCCGACACGGTCAAGATGGACTTCAACCACCCTATGGCAGGCAAGACCCTCAATTTCTCCGGAAAAGTGGAATCGGTAAGGGATGCCACGGAGAAGGAACTCAAGGAAGGTCTTCACGGTGAATACCTCCCCAATGAAGAATGCGGATGCGGCGGCAACTGCCACGGCGGCTGCGAGAACGGGGAATGCGGCGAAGGCAAATGCGACGGTGAAGGCAAATGCGGAGGCAGCCACAAGAAAGGCGGCTGCTGTCACCACAAAGAGCAGTAACTATTTGAAGAGTTTGTCCACCTCCTTGATGGACTGAGGCATAGCGAACACGGCGACGCGGTCATAGGCTTCGATGCGGGTATCCCCCACGGCCAGAATCGCGTCGTTGCCGCGTATCACACCGGCGACGATGGCCCCCTGCGGGAAATTCAGTTCGCAGATGCGTCCCTTGGTAGCGGCACATCCGGGAGGAACCGTATATTCTATGATTTCCGCATTGCTGTCCGTCATATACCTCACGAAACGGGCTCTGCTGCTCAAGGTGAACTTGAAGATTCTGCCGGCCATTATCAGTTTCTTGTTTATCACACTGTCCACGCCCATCTCTTCCGCAAGTCTGATGTACTCGATGTTCTCGACCTCGGCAATTGTTCTCATCACGCCGAATTTCTTGGCGGCGACGCAGGCAAGCACGTTGGTCTCATCGCCCTGGGTAAGCGCCAGAAACGCATCATAGCCGGCAATCCCCTCGTCATAAAGAAAATCGGAATTCCTTCCGTCTCCGTTGACGATGCTCACGCTGTCGGAAAGTCTCTCTGTCAGTTCCACGCAACGGTCCTTGTCGGCCTCAACGATTTTCACGCTGACGCCGTTCCTGGAAAGGTTGGCCGCAACCATTTCCGCAATCGCGCTGCCGCCGAATATCATCACGCTCCTGACGTCCACGTTGCTCTTCCCCATATATAAGGCTATCGTTCCGGTTCCCTCGTGTTTGGAAACGGTGTATATTATGTCGCCGAAGAAGAATTTTGTACTCAGATTGGGGATAATGGTCCTGCCGTCCCTGTTGATGGCCAGGATTCTGAAAAGCCCGGCCTCGCCCGGCTGAAGCATCTCCAGGAACTCGGACAATTTGAGATCGAGCATCTTCGAGTTCTCGTCAACCCTGAAAACGGCCATCTGCAACTTCCCGCGCGCGAAGTCAAGCGTCTCGGCCGCCATTGCGTGCTTGAGTTGCGACACTATCTCGTCGGCGGCGTTCTTCTCCGGATAGAACATCAGTTCTATGCCCACCTCCTTGAAAAGGAGTTTGTTCTCCGGGGTGAGATACTCTTCCGAGTTGATGCGGGCCAGCACCTTGGCCGCTCCGAGATGCTTCGCCAGAATAGCCCCCACAATATTGACCTCCTGGGCGGCATAAGGATAAACGGCGATATACAGGTCAGCCTTCTCCACTCCGGCTTCCTTCAGCACGCTTACAGATGTCGGATTGCCCATCACCACCTCCACATCTGCACTGGACGCAAGTTTGGCAATGCGGTCCGCATCGTCGTCAATGACAACGACAGTGTTGGATTCTTCCCTGAGCATTTTGGCAAGGTGGGAACCTACTTCCCCCGCACCCTCAATGACGATCTTCATATAGTTTCAGATATTTGAATATTCTTTTTCCTTTCATTGCCGCGATGGGCAGGATGCATAGGCGCCTCATCGCTCCGGGAGTGCCGTCGAGAGGAAGGGCATTCCTGTCCGTCCCCGTTGAAAGCTTCCGGTATTCATTGTGCGCCTCCAGCACCGCCTTGAAGGAGGTGGTTTTTCCTGCCAATAAATAAACCACGGCTGAGCATCCGTCCAGCACCATTCTGGCAAAGACCAGAACACGTGAGCCGGCATTCTTTTCCAGAAGGAGCAGGTTGTTGCGATAGTTCAGCTTCAGCTTGAACGGAGATGCCGCCGGCAGCGTTCCTCCTCCAAGATGATAAACCACACTCCCCGGCACCACGTTAACCTTCCATCCCCTGCGGTTGGCCCGCCAGCAAAGGTCTATCTCTTCCATATGGGCGAAGAAACGCCCGTCGAACCCTCCGAGTTCCTGCCACACGGCTCTCCTGACCATCAGGCAGGCTCCGCTCACCCATAGCACGTCGGCGGAATCGTCGTACTGCCCTTCATCCGCCTCTATGCGTTTCAGCACCCTGCCGCGGCAGAACGGATAACCGAACCTGTCCACATAGCCTCCCGCCGCTCCGGCATATTCGAAATTGACGGAACGCCGGTATGCTCCGTTTTCGCGGTAGAGCGCGTGCAGCTTGGGGCCGCAGATTGCGCAGCCGGGATGACTGTCCATCCACTCCACAAGCGGGCCAAGCCACCCTTCCGGCACATCGACGTCGGAATTCACAAGCACAAAGTACTCGGCATCCGTTTGCGCCAGAGCCCTGTTGTAACCTCCCGTGAATCCGTAATTGCGGTCTAACCGTATCAGACCGACTTCCGGGAATTCCGACTGTACGAAATCCGCGGAGCCGTCCCCGCTTGCGTTGTCGGCCACAATCACCCCTGCATTCGGCTGCCCCTGGGCATCCCGCCCGAGCACCTTGCACGAAGCCAGCAGTCCGGGCAGAAAATCCCGGAGGTAATCCCTGGTGTTCCAGTTCAATATGACCAGCGCCACACGCATAATCGATTTGCAAATATAGCAATTTGTAAAATTAAGCATTTTCTGCGGAAACGGACTGCCAAAAAGTCAGAATTCGCGATTTGGCAGATGTTTTGTTATCTTTGCAGGATGTTTACAGGTAAAAAGAAAAACAAAGATATGTCAAAAGAAAAGGAAGAGCTGAAGAAGGAAACTCCCAAGCAGGAGAAGAAAGTCAAATCACAGGAAAAGGACAAGGTGAAGGAACTCACTGACAAATTGTCCAAGGAACACGATGATTATCTGCGCCTGATGGCCGAATTCGAAACATTCCGCCGTCGCAGTGCGGAAGAGCGTCTGACGCTCATAAATACGGCATCGGCCGATACAATAAAGGAACTCCTGCCCGTTCTGGATGCCTGCGAACAGGCTTTGAAGATGCTTGCGAACTCTCAGGACGAAGCTGCAAGGCAAGGCACGGAACTCATATATGACAAATTGATGGAATCCCTCAAGAAGCGCGGTCTGAAGGTGATAGAGGCCAAGGGCGAGAAATTCGACGCCGACAGGCACGAAGCCATCGCACAGATTCCCGCTCCGGCGGAAGAGATGAAGGGCGTGGTCATCGACGTGACCCGCACAGGCTACGAACTCGGAGGGAAAATAATCCGCTACCCGCAGGTTGTGGTGGGAGCATAATACTATGGCAGAAAAAAGAGATTACTATGAGGTGCTCGGGCTCCAGAAGGGAGCGAGTGCCGATGACATAAAGGGTGCCTACAGAAAGGCGGCCCTGAAATGGCATCCCGACAGACACGTAGATGACTCCGAGGCCGACAAGAAAATGGCCGAGGAGAAATTCAAGGAGGCATCGGAAGCCTATTCCGTCCTTTCCGACCCGGACAAGAAGGCCAAGTACGACCAATTCGGATTCGCAGGAGTGGACGGTGCCGCAGGTCCCGACTTCAGTCAGGGCTTCGGCAACTTGAATGACATCCTCAACAACCTCTTCGGAGGCGCATTCGGAGGTTTCGGCGGTTTTGGAGGTTTCGGCGGATTCGGCGGCGGCAGACAGCAGAGCCGCGTGGCCCGTGGCCGCGACATCCGCACCAGAGTCCGGCTGACGCTTGAAGAAATATATTCGGGCTGCGAGAAAGAGGTGACGATAGAGCGTAACCGTCCCTGCCCCGACTGCGGAGGAAGAGGCACCAAAAATGCGTCTGACATCAAGACCTGCCCCACCTGCAACGGCTCAGGCCAGGTTCAGCATATGACGAATTCCTTCTTCGGGCGCACAATGACCCTGGGCGTATGCCCTCAGTGCAACGGAGAAGGCAAGATTGTTTCCAACCCCTGCGGCAGGTGCAAGGGCAGCGGACTCGTGCGTATCAAGGAGACGGTGCGCGTCCGGATTCCCGCCGGAGTCGAAGACGGGATGCAGATTCCGCTGGAGGGGGAAGGACATTCCGCAGCACGCGGAGGCATCAACGGCGACCTCCTGGTGGTGGTTGAGGAGCAGCCGCACGCACAACTCAAGCGCGAAGGAGTCAACCTCTTCTACACCAGAGTGATAAGCATCGTGGATGCGATGCTCGGATGCGAGATAAGCATCCCCTGCCTGGACGGGCCGATGTCCCTCAAGCTGGAGGCCGGCACACAATCCGGCACGGTCCAAAGGCTTCGCGGGAAAGGCCTGCCTTCCGTCAACGGATACGGCGGACGGGGCGACCTGTATGTCAAGATTCTTGTATGGATTCCGAGGAAACTCAGCAGGAGCGAGCGCGAAGCGGTTGAGAAACTGCGTGAGAGTTCGACGATAACAAAACCGGACCCCACCCGCGAAGACAAGGCGCTGTTTGAAAAGGAGAGCAAATATTTTTAGTTTTATTTTTGCTCAAACGAAAAAAATTTATACCTTTGCAATCCCAAACGAGGAAGCAGCCTCTCTCTGAACGGTTCGGTGACGCTGCCACAAGAAACAAAACAGGATTATGGATCTTATCAAAGTAGTTGACCAGGCTTTCGCAAACGAGAAAGTAGCGTCATATCCCCAGTTCAAGGCCGGTGACACCATCACCGTGACCTACAGGATCAAAGAGGGTGACAAGGACAGACTTCAGAAATTCCGTGGAGTAGTCATCCAGATCAGCGGCAGCACTCCTTACACAAGGACATTCACTATCCGCAAGATTTCAGGCGGTATAGGTGTTGAGAGGATTTTCCCCTTCCAGTCACCTTTCATCGACAGCATCGAAATCAACAAGATCGGTAAAGTCCGCAGAGCTCGCATCTTCTATCTCCGCAACCTCCAGGGCAAGAAGGCCCGCATCAAAGAGGCCAAACGCGGCACCATAAAGGAAGAAGAATAATTTTCCCGGCTCCTTAGCTCAACTGAATAGAGCATCTGACTACGGATCAGAAGGTTACA
>JAKSKJ010000150.1 GCA_024401795.1 Bacteroidales bacterium
ACCCGCGCAGCCGGCCCCGAAGCCGGTCAGGAAAGCCGCCGGGCTCTCTCTTGCCGCTCTTATGGAGCAGAGCCGGGAATCTTCGGATGCACCGTTGGAAGAGACGTCCGCATCGGATTCGCTACCTTCCGACGAAGCCGTTCTCGAGGCTTGGAAGACCCTGCCGCCGATGTACGAGTCCCAGCCGAGAATGGCCAGCCTGCTCGCCAACACCGAATTGCGCCTTACCGAAGCCGACGGCATCAGGACGGTTGTGCTCACGGTGATAAGCGAAGCTCAGAAAAAGTGGCTTGAAGAGCAGCACCGCAGGCGGATTGAAGAAGTGCTCCGCAAGCATACAGGCTCTTCGAAGGTCAGGCTCGAAATAGAGGTGAAGCCGGAGGAGGAACAGAAACAGAAGATTTATATGCCGGCCGAGAAGGCGAAAGACCTTATGGAGAGCAATCCCGAGGTCAGGGAATTCATCTCGGATATCGGATTGGACATCAAATAGTGAGTTATGAAACTGCGTTGCGAGAATCTTGTAAAGAAATACGGCGTCCGGACGGTTGTGAAGGGCGTTTCAATGGAAGTGGAGCAGGGGGAGATCGTCGGTTTTCTCGGCCCCAACGGTGCCGGCAAGACGACGAGCTTCTATATGATAACCGGTCAGATTGTCCCGAACGGGGGCAAGGTCTTCCTGGATGACGAGGATATTACCGGGCTTCCGATGTACAAGCGTGCCCAGAAGGGAGTCGGCTATCTGCCGCAGGACGCTTCCGTGTTCCGCCGTATGTCCGTTGAAGACAATATATTGTCGGTGATGGAGATGAAGGGGATGCCCAGGGAGGAGAGGGAAGAGCGTCTGGAGTCCCTGATAGACGAATTCAACCTGTCGAAGGTGCGCAGAAGTCTGGGCATCCAGCTGTCCGGAGGTGAGCGCCGCCGTTGCGAGATAGCGCGCGCCCTTGCAATAGACCCCAAGTTCATCCTGCTTGACGAGCCTTTCGCCGGGGTGGACCCCATTGCTGTGGAAGATATCCAGTACATCATTGCCAAGTTGAAATACAAGAATATCGGAGTCATCATCACGGACCACAACGTGGGAGAGACGCTGGCCATCACGGACAGGGCGTATCTCCTTTACGAAGGGACCATCCTGCAGGAAGGGACACCCCAGTCCCTTGCGGGAGACGAGGATGTGCGCACCAAATACCTGGGCAGCGGCTTCGTGCTGAAACGTTCCGTGAGCGTGGAGCGCGCCGCCGCCGACCACGCCGCCCAAATCGCAAAACAACAGAGCTTATGAAAAGAATTCTGACAGCCTGTCTGGCTTTAACGGCAATTGCCTGCACCCCGCAGACCTATGGCCCTGTGCCTACCAAAGCTCAACTGAAATGGCAGGATATGGAGTACTATATGTTCTGTCATTTCGGCCCCAACACTTTCACCGACAAGGAGTGGGGTGACGGAACGGAAGACCCCGACGTGTTCAATCCCACGGACCTCGACTGCGACCAGTGGGCCGCAACGGCCAAGGCTGCCGGAATGAAGGGTATCGTGATTACTGCCAAGCATCACGACGGCTTCTGCCTCTGGCCCAGCAAGTACAGCAACCATACCGTGGCGCAGAGCAGCTGGCGTGACGGGAAGGGGGATGTGCTCCGGGAGCTGTCGGACGCCTGCCGCGCCCACGGGCTCAAGTTCGGCATCTACATCTCCCCCTGGGACAGGAATCATCCGTCATACGGCACACCCGAATACAATGAGGTGTTTGCCGGGACGGTGAGAGAGGCCCACGAGCAGTACGGGCCGGTCTTCGAGCAGTGGTTTGACGGAGCCTGCAAGCCGAAACCGGGACAGCCTAAAATGCCGTATGATTGGGGACTGTTCAATTCCACCGTCCGTTCCGTCAGTCCGAACGCCGTCATTTTCAGTGATGTGGGGCCTGACTGCCGTTGGGTGGGAAACGAGAAAGGTTATGCGGGGGAGACAAACTGGTGCCGTCTCGACACCGAGGGTTTTGCTCCCGGCGAAGCGGCGCCGGCGAGGGATACGCTGAATATGGGCAATGTCCACGGCGCCAGTTGGGTGCCTGCAGAATGCGATGTGTCCATACGTCCGGGATGGTTCTACAGTCCATCTACGGACGACAAGATAAAGAGTGTGGAGGAACTGATGGAGATATGGTTCGGGTCTGTCGGAAGGGGTGCCAACCTTATTCTGAATGTGCCGCCTGACCGTACGGGCCGGATAAATGCGGCCGATTCGCTGCGCCTTATGGAGTTCCGTGCCGCAAGGGAGGCATATTTCACGAAGGGCAGGGATGCGAAATGCATCGTGATACAGGAGAATATCAAATACGGCCAGAAAATCAAGTCCTTCGTGGTGGAGCTGCGTGACGGCGCGGACTGGAAGGAAATCGCTTCCGGCACTACGGTGGGTCACAAGCGCATCCTGCGCTTCGCCGAGCCTGTGCACGGTATGATTCGGGTGAGGATTACCGATTCTTTCGGCAAACCGGACATTAAATCCGTCGAAGTGTTCTGATTACTGTATCCGGTCTATCTTGAGCTGCTGGATGCGGTAGGGCCCGTCCTTTCTGCTGACAAAGATTGTGACGTGGAATTTCTCGCCTCCGGCGTTCAGGGTGCCGAGAGCGTATTTCATATTGATTCGTCCGGCCGTGTGGTCGATTTGAAACGATCTGGGAGTGTAGCTGTCGAAGAATCTTTTGACCACCTGCTTTGCCTGGTTGCGGCTTGAGTTGTCGCCCTTGGAGATGACCGAGATTTCAAGATTGTCCGCAAACCACGCCGACAGCGCCTCTGCGTTGCCCTGCGCTATGTATTTGGCAATGGGGTTGAATACGTCATTCCCGTTGGAGGTCTGGGCGGCGGCGCCGGCTGCGGTCAGCAGGAGCAGGGCGGCTATGACGGAGAATCTTACTGTTGTCTTCATTCTGAGGCATAATCATTGCAAATATTGAGCCAGCTTCTTAGAACCTGTTTTGAAATGGTTGATGAATTTTATTATGTAAGATTTTTATTGTATTTTGGT
>JAKSKJ010000151.1 GCA_024401795.1 Bacteroidales bacterium
CCGCGCCGGCGTATGTTGTCAACCAGATGCGGCACCGAAGCCTTCAGATAGATGAGCAGGTCAGGGGTGCCGGCCAGGCTCATCATCAGACCGTAAAGCTGCATATAGGTGTCGTAGTCCCTGTCCGAGAGGTTGCCCAGTTCGTGATTGTTGGCCACGAATATATTGACTCCTTCCATCAGGGTACGGTCCTGCACTATCACGTCTGAAGATCTGGAGATTTCCAGGACATCGCTGAATCTGCGCGCCAGAAAATATGTCTCAAGATTGTAAGACCACCTCTGTATATCCTTGTAATAATCCTCAAGGTACGGATTGACATCAACAGACTCATACTTTGGGCTCCACCCGTAATGCTCCGACAGCATCCGCGTCAGAGTGGTCTTGCCGCTGCCTATGTTCCCCGCTATTCCGATATGCATATCTCTTCTCTCTTTTTCCACAAATTTAACATATTTTCGTATTTTTGCGTCGTTTTAAAATATGTCAGGAATGCACAATATCAAGATATTTTCATTCAACCTTTTCCGGGAGCACACAATGGTCCTGTCTTCCGAAGGGAAATCCTGCGTCATCATCGACCCGGGATTCTACGAGCCGTATGAAAGGACGGAGTTCTTCGACTACATCAATGCCGGCGGACTCAAGCCCGAAGCCATTCTCCTGACGCATTGCCACATAGACCATATCTGGGGGGCGAAGGAGGTTCAGGACACTTTCGGGATTCCCCTGTATATGGGTCCCGAGAACAGGGAACAGTTCAAAAGCTTCGACAGGATGTCTTCGAGGATGGGTATCACCGCTCCCGATTACAGTTTCAGTGTCACCGAGGTCGGAGACAACGGCACAATCGATGCAGGAGGCTTCAGATTCAAGGTGATAACCACGCCCGGACATTCTCCGGGAGGAGTGTGCTATCTTGAAGAAACCGAGAAAATAATGTTCACCGGCGACACTCTTTTCGCCGGAACCATAGGCAGGACGGACATTATGTTCGCCGAATATGACGACCTGATCCGTTCCATTATGGAGAAGCTGATATGGCTTGAGCCCGACATTGCCATATTCCCCGGGCACGGCCCCTCAAGTACAATAGGCGTCGAGCGCACAAGCAATCCTTTCCTGGAACCGTTCAACGAAAAGAGTGACGAAGAATAGATTTTGAATTTTTTAGTACCTTGTATTGCAAAGTACCAAAAAAAATTTATATCTTTGCATAACAAAAATCAAATGTTATGAAAAAGATATCCAAAATCGCAATCATTCTTTCCGCCGCAGTTCTTACTCTGGTGCAGGGCAATGCGGCATATTCATCAGATTTTCTCGAACGTTTCAAGGGCCGGAAGGTCATCCCTTCGGGTGTTGACACCACCGTGGTCTTTCCCGGCATCCGCACAAACTACAGCGAGATAGACGTTTCCGGCGCATTTTCCGTCCGATACTCTTCCTCCGTCAAGGAAGTGACAGTGACCGCTGACGGGAACCTTATCCCCTACCTGCGAATCAGGACCTCGGGCGAGGAACTGGAAATAGGATTGAGCGGCATTTCCATAAACGAAATAAGAAGGGCCGAAGTTTGTGTTCCCGTCTCTTCCCGCAACCTGACGTCCGTCGAGCTCAGCGGAGCCTGCTCCTTTACCTCCGATATCACCCTCTCCGGCAGGGAACTGTCGCTCGATTTGTCGGGAGCGTCGAAGGTGGAACTGGACGTGGACCTGAAAGACCTTGAAATTGACCTGAGCGGAGCCAGCACCGCCTGCATATCCGGCAATGCCAGGAGCGCAGAGATGGATTGTTCCGGAGCATCAAAGATAAAAAACCACAGAGGAGGCTGCCTGAATGTTGAGAAGGCAAGTGTGGACATATCCGGAGCCGGGAGCATCAGGGGGCTGCAGGGAGGCAGAATCAGCGGAGACCTCTCCGGAGCGGCAAAACTGACAGTCCTGAGGGGAAGCGACGTCTCCGGCGTGGACTGCAGCGGGGCCGCCAGAATCAATGTGATTGACTGAAACAAAAAACAATAGGAAATGAAAAGAACAACTACCGTTTCCCTGGGAGGAAGCAATTTCATCATTGACGAAGACGCCTACGAACTGCTCAGGATTTTCCTTGAGGAATACAGGAAAAATCTCTGCGGCAAGGAAGGCGCCGCATCGGCGGACGAGATAACCGAAGAAGTGGAGATGAGAATCTCCGACCTTCTGCACGCAAGAATGAAAGGCCGCGAGGTGGTGGACAAGGACAGCGTCACTGCCATAATAAAGGAGATGGGATTCAAAGTGCCCGACTCCCCCTCGGAAGCCTTTTCCAATGAAAGGTTCAAGGGCGGATACCGCGGTGCCAGGAAACTGTACCGCGACAAGGACCACAGGGTGATAGGCGGAGTCTGTGCCGGACTTGCCCGCCATCTCGACATAGACGTGGTGGTGATGAGAGTCATCTTCGCCATCGCTCTCATCTGCGGCCTGGCCGGTTTCTGGATTTACCTGGTGTTCTGGATTATTGTACCCGAAGCGCTTACTCCCGTTGAGAAATGCGAAATGAACGGAGAGCCCGCAACACCGGACAACATTGCGAAATATGTCTGATTATGGAGTCTGCCGTAGAAAACAGTAAAACCCAGATGAGGCGCGGAGTGCTGGAATACAGCATACTCCTCATACTACAGCACGGCGACGAATACCCGTCCTCCATCATCCAGAAACTCAAGGACGTGGACCTGATAGTCGTGGAAGGCACTCTGTATCCTCTGCTCATCAGGCTCAAGAATCTCGGACTCCTGACATACAGATGGGAGGAATCCACACAGGGGCCTCCAAGAAAATACTATTCCATCACGGAAAAGGGCAGGGAGCAGTTGAACGGACTGGATGCGGTCTGGGATGAACTGGCATCTTCCATAGGAATACTGAGAGAATCATCCGGTTATTACGTTGACATAATATGAAAAAGACTGAAAAAATGAATATAGGCGGCTTCGCCTTCTACGTGGAAGAGGATGCCGCAGAAATGCTGGAAGGATATCTTGATTCGATTCG
>JAKSKJ010000152.1 GCA_024401795.1 Bacteroidales bacterium
TATATTTGTGAATGGACAAAAGTCATTGCAAAACCAACAATATTCAGAATATGGAAATGAAGAAAGTAGTAGTCGCCGGAGGCGGTGTCCTGGGAAGCCAGATCGCATTCCAGGCAGCATTCTGCGGATGCGATGTAACCATCTGGCTCCGCAGCCAGGGCAGCATCGGCCGCACACAACCTAAAATCGATTCTCTCAAGAAGTCCTACACCGAAGCCATAGAGGAAATGGCAACTGGTGGCGAATGGTGCCGCGGCATCGCCGATGCGGGCCAGCCGTTCGACAAGGCCGCCGCGCTTGACAGGCTCGACAAGGCTGCAGCCGGGCTCAAGCTTGAGCTCGATATGGCCGCCGCCGTCAAGGATGCCGACATCATCATCGAATCCGTCGCCGAGAACGTCGAAGACAAGATTGCCTTCTACAAGGCTCTGGCTCCGCTTATGGACGAGAAGACCATCCTGGTCACCAACTCCTCCACCCTGCTCCCGTCAACCTTCGCAAAGTTTACCGGCAGGGCCGACAAGTACCTCTCACTCCATTTCGCAAACGCCATCTGGAAGAACAACACCGCCGAGGTAATGGCCCAGGCCGAAACCGCGCCGTCTTCCTTCGACGCCGTCGTCGCCTTCGCCAACCAGATCCGTATGGTCGCCCTCCCTGTCCTCAAGGAGAAATCCGGCTACCTTCTCAACTCTATGCTCGTGCCGTTCCTCCTCTCCGGCCTCGACCTCTACGTCAACGGCGTATCCGATCCGCAGAGCATAGACAAGGCCTGGACCCTCGGCACCGGCGCACCTCGCGGCCCGTTCCAGATATTTGACGTCGTGGGCGTGCAGACAGCCTACAACATCGTCCTCCAGTACCAGAAGGTCCCGGGACTCTTCAGCCCCCTCCTCAAGAAGATGATGCTCCCTTACAATTTCAAGGGAATGGAGAAGGTCCTCAAGCAGATGCTCGACTCCGGCAAGACCGGCAAGGCGGCAGGCGAAGGCTTCTACAAATACTAAAGGCTAATCCCTTTTCAGCACCCGCAGGTTGAACCAAAGGCCCTCATCCCAGGATGTATACCCGTCGAAGGCAGTATTATATCTCTTGAAATCAGGGCCGAAGGGCTGCTTTTTCGTCTCAACAAGGACCTGTTTCGTACGGACGGAGCCGACCCATTTATCTCTCTTTATCTTGTTTTCCTGGCTCAAGACTGCGTCGTTAAGGAAAATCTCCGAATCGGGTCCTCCGGAGCCGTAAATGCTAACGGCTATTGACAAAAGTATCATAGTCGCCTTGGCATTCACGTCCACGACACCGTCCCCGCCGGCAGGATTGATAGCGAATCCGATTTTGTCCAGAAGACCGAGCAGTGTCGTTTTCTCCTTGGAATAGTACTTCATCAGAGCATTATATTCCCATTCCGTCGTGAACCGCTCCTTGTAGATAACATCTCTGTTAAAACCAAAAACCAGCCATTCCGCCGAAATCCACATTTTCGGATCTGTCGGATACCAGAATGGGTTTTTGAGGTCACGCCACTCAAGATTCCTGCTGAACACCATATGGAGTCCCGGTATCTGGCAGATCATTTGGTCGGGATGACGGATTACAGGAGCACTTCTGTATGATGCGTCCATCGTGCCCAGGAGCTCCATCTGTGCTTTGGCCTGCCTGTCGAGGGTCTCTTCCGTTATCACCGTCGGCTCCACCCTGTTTCTTACCGCATAATAGAGGACCGTCAATGCAGAAGCGGCGCCTACGAGAGCCTCGTCTGTAGTGCGAAGCATTTCCCGCCATTCGTATCCGTCAGATTCCCAGGCAAGCGTTTCACGTGCAAAATCGTCATATAGTGCCGGATATTCTCCTGATGCACCGACATAATTGTGCACGGCCGTGTATACAGGATTTCCATTGACCGTTTCCTTTCCCCACTCGAGGATCAATTTCTCTATGGCAGCACTGGCAGCTTCGTGGTCATCCTTGTTCCCGGCAATGGCGCCTTCGATATTCAGCATAGTATTGCTTATGGATGATGCCAGTGCGATATAGGTGGAATTGCGGTTCTGCAGATTCTGGCGGAGCAGCTCGATCTTGATTTCCCTGAGCTGTTTTTCAATGATTTCCAGTTGCTGCTTGATTATGCTGATGTCCTGCATTATGGCGATGATATTGCCGGCCATCGGGTCATCAGACGGAAACAGCTGTTTCCATATGGTGTCGACCAGCATCGAACTGAGCTTCTTAGAGGCAGCATCGAGAATCTGCTTCCCCACGTAGGAAAGAATGGTCTCCGTGACGACATTGGCAATTGTACCCGAATAGTTGTTCATCGGTTCGATCGGATTATCCCAGGCAAGCTTGGGGAGCTCATATTCCGGGGACTGCGGTCCTGAATTCCTGTCAGATGGGAATTGTATCGATTCCACCTCCGGTGACATACTGCTTCCCAGTTCTTTACCGGCATAGCAAAAATGCAGACGGTCCGTTTCTCCGAGGTTGTCGGAGTATGTGATATTCCCCGTCCAGCTGTCACTGCCTGCCAACGGTTCAAGCACGATCTCCGAGATGCCCGACCTGTTGTCGATTCCACTGAAAGACAGCTTCACCTGCCCGTTTTCCTTGTCTATGACGAACGGGACCTGCATTTCCTCCCTGAAGATTTCAGGATCGAAATGATATGCCATATATGTTGCGGAATTGGCTCCTTCTGCGAATGTCAGCGTCCGCTCGACACCATCTGGCAGAATATGTTCCACCCAGACACCGGCGGTCGGCCTTACTTCTTTTTTCTCTTCCTTCCGGCAGGCTGCGGACAGGCAGAAGACTGCTACAAGGGCAAGCAGATAGCTGATTCTTTTCATAGTGCGGTGGTATTTGTAAAACATTCTGCGAAGATACAATATTTTTAAAAATATTGCCTACCTTTGCGGCCGCTTCCGCCCGGCACCCGGCGTGCGGAGGAACGATAGCGGTCCGGCAGAGTGCATCCGTAAGGAAGGACCGGACAAGTCAGTAATTATTGAACAGGTTAGATATT
>JAKSKJ010000153.1 GCA_024401795.1 Bacteroidales bacterium
GGACCAGAAAAGAGATTTCCGCAGCCACAGCGGCGCAGGCCCTCAAACACCCCAACTGGAATATGGGCGCCAAGGTCACCATAGACTCCGCTTCAATGATGAACAAGGGGTTCGAAGTGATAGAGGCGCGCTGGCTGTTCGACATCGCCCCGTCACAAATCGAAGTGGTGGTTCACCCCGAATCCATCATACACTCGATGGTTGAGTTTGTGGACGGTGCCGTAATTGCACAGCTCGGCTGCCCGGATATGAGGCAGCCCATAGGCTTCGCGCTGAATTTTCCGGAACGCATCACCGTAGGCAACCGTAAAATCGACTGGAACACCCTCCACTCGCTTTCCTTCGGGAAGCCGGACCTCGACAGATTCCCCTGCCTGCGTCTGGCGTATGAGGCCATTGAACGCGGCGGCAACGCCCCCTGCGCTCTGAACGCCGCCAACGAGGTTGCGGTGGCCGCATACCTGAAAGGTCTGATATCATTCTACGACATAGCCCGGATCAACGAAAAATGCCTTGCGGGCCTGAATTTTGCAGCGAAGCCTTCGTTGGACGACATTTTTGAGACAAATCTTGAAGTTGCCGCAATAGCGAATGGTTACATTGATTAAAACACTGCAGGTCATCCTGGCCCTGTCCCTGCTCATCTTCATACACGAGCTGGGGCATTTCATGTGGGCTAAAATCTTCAGAATCAAGGTGGAGAAATTCTACCTTTTCTTCGACATAGGCGGCAAAGCCATCTTCCGCTTCAGGAAAGGAGGCACCGAATTCGGCATAGGATGGCTCCCACTGGGCGGTTACTGCAAGATTGCCGGAATGATCGACGAGTCGCTGGACACCGAAGCCCTCAAGAACGCTCCCGGGGATGACGAATTCCGCAGCCGCCCCGCATTCCAGCGTTTTATGGTGATGGTCGGGGGCGTCCTCAACAACTTCATATTCGCCGTCTTCGCCTACATAGCCATTATGGGCATCTGGGGGCAGAGCTATATCTCCAACAGAGATGCGCAGATATACGTCAGCGATCTGGCATACGGGATGGGATTCCGTACGGGAGACCGAATCCTCAGCCTGGACGACTACCAGCCGGAGAATTTCGGAATGATTCAGGCCGACATCGCCAGAAGGGATGTCCGAAAAGTCTCGGTGCTGCGCGGAGGCGACACCGTCAACGTTTACATAGACCATTCCAGAATAAGCGAATTGCTGAATTCCGAGCCGATGTTCGACCTTGCCGTCCCCTTCGTCATAGACTCCCTGCAGGCCGGAGGCCCCAACCCCGGTGCGGAACTTGCCCACGGGGACAGAATCACGGCATTCAACGGCATCCGATTCGAATATCTTCAGGATTCAAGGCCCATTCTGGACAGCCTCCGCGGACGGCAGATCATTGCAACGGCAGTGCGGGGCGCAGACATGCTGGACATACCCGTGCAGGTTGACAGCAGCGGCCGCATCGGCGTATCCATAGTGATTCCCGGAATAGAGACAAGGAAATACAAGCTCGCCGAAGCCATTCCGGCAGGCCTGAGGCTCACCCGGGACACAGTTTCAGGATATCTGAAAGACCTCAAACTCCTGTTCACCCCATCATCCGGGGCCTACAAGTCGGTTGGCAGTTTCATCGCCATCGGGCAGGTCTTCCCTTCCGCGTGGGACTGGTATCAGTTCGTGTATATCCTCGCCCTGCTATCCATAATGCTGGGTGTAATGAACCTCATTCCCATTCCCGGACTTGACGGAGGGCACATCCTCTTCATCATATACGAAATGATTTCCGGCCGGAAACCGAGCGAGCGCTTCCTGTACGTCGCACAACTGATAGGAATGGCCCTGCTCGTCGCACTTATGCTTCTGGCCTTCGGCAACGACATCGGAAGATTAATACACTGAATATGAAAAAGACAGTTTTGATTTTACTTGCAATTCTCCCCCTGGTGGCCTGCAAAGGCGGCCACAAGACTCTGCTGCCCAACGTCAGCGGCAAGGCCGGAGAGGTGATTGTGGTTATGGACAAGGACAACTGGGAAGGAAATCTCGGTGCGGAAACCCGCGACCTTCTGGCCTGCGACTGCCACTTCCTCCCTCAGGCCGAACCTCTTTATTCTCTGGTCAGCGTCACCCCCGGAGGCTTTGCAGACCTTTTCAAGGTTCACAGGAACATTGTGATTTTCGACATAGCCGCAGACAAGAAAAAGGGCGAAATAAGTTTTCTGCAGGACATCTGGGCGGCCCCGCAGTGCGTCATCAACCTGACTGCCCCGGATGCCGAATCCGCCATTGAGACCCTGAAAGCGAACGGCAAGAACGTGGTGAACGCCATCGAGCAGGCCGAAAGAGACCGCGTCATCCGCAATTCCATCAAATATGAAGCACGGGAGATTGCACCCCAGGTATCGGCAATTTTCGGAGGTTCCCCCCACTTCCCCAGCGGATACAAACTCAAGAAGAAGACCGAGAATTTCGTATGGATTGCGGACGAGAAGCAATATACCATCCAGGGGATACTGATATACACCTATCCCGCCGAACTTGCCGAAGAGTTCAAGCTCAACGACATCATCGCGCACAGGAATGCAATCCTCAAGGAAAACGTGCCCGGAATGTTCGACGGCACCTATATGACCACCAGCACCGCAGTGCAGCCGGAACTTGAATATCTGCGCTACAAAGGGCGCGACCTGGCCCAGACACGCGGATATTGGGAGGTCGAGAACGATTATATGGGAGGCCCGTTCGTTTCCCACTCCTTCTATTCCCCTGACGGAATGAACATTATTGTGGCGGAAGCATTCGTGTATGCGCCCAAGTACGACAAACGTCAGTATCTGCGTCAGGTAGAGTCAATTCTGTACTCCTGGGAGTGGATGGAAAAAAAGACTGAAAATTAAATTTGCATTGTCGCAAAAAATATCTATCTTTGCAGTCCTTTTGGTGGGTTCGTATAACGGCTAGTACTCAAGATTTTCATTCTTGCAATAGGAGTT
>JAKSKJ010000154.1 GCA_024401795.1 Bacteroidales bacterium
GCGGACAAGCTTGCCGCACGTTTCAATCCGTCAGTCGGAGCTATCAGGAGCTGGGACGGCAAATGGACCGAAAGATGGGACTTCCCCGTCATCATAGACAATATGATGAATCTGGAACTCCTGATGAACGCATACAGGCTGGGCGGTGACGACAATCTCAGGGACATTGCCGAAAAACACGCCACCACCACGCAGAACAACCACTTCCGCTCCGATTACGGCTGCTACCACCTCCTGAACTACAACGGCACGGACGGGAGCGTCATAGGGAAACAGACCCATCAGGGGCACTCGGACGGCTCGATATGGGCAAGAGGCGAAGCCTGGGCCCTCTACGGGTTCACGATGATGTATCTCAAGACCGGAAACGAGCAGTTCTATATGTGTGCTGACAACATAGCGAAACTGCTGGCCCGAATACTCCCCGAGGACGGCGTCCCTTTCTGGGATTTCGATTGCCCCGGCTCTTACAAAGATGCCTCTGCGGCTGCAATAATGGCATCAGCCTTCATCAGGCTGTATGAACTGTCGGGAATGCGGCAATATCTGGAACTGGCGGAAAAACAGCTCCGGACACTTGCCGGGAAGGAATACCTGTCCGAACCGGGAGAGAACGGCGGTTTCCTCCTCAAACATTCCGTTGGCAATCTTCCGGGTGGCAGGGAAATAGACGTTCCTCTCCCCTATGCCGACTATTATTTTCTGGAAGCGCTGCTCCGCTACCGGAACGCTACCCGCCATCCTCGGCTTTTCATAGACGATGCTCAGTTTGACGACCTAAAAAAACAGGTTGCAGACGGCTCCAATCCGGCTCTCGTGAAAATCCACAGTCAGATTATGAAAGAAACCGACAACTTCCCCGACGAACCCGTCGAATGGAAGCTGGATGACTCCGGTAAAAGGATTCTGGGACTGTCCAGAAAGGCCCTCAGGCGTCTGGCATACAACGCCTACGCCTATAGGTTCACCGCTGAGCGCAAATATCTGGAAAGTGCTCTCAAGACCATAAATGAGGTATGCGCAATGCCGGACTGGAACGCCTGGCATTTTCTGGATGTGGCCGAATTGGCGGCCGGTCTGGGAATAGCCTACGACTGGCTTTATGATGACCTTTCACCTGAAACGAAATCAAGGATGGAGTCCGCAATCCTTACCAAGGCGATATACGAAGCCTCGAACCACAACAAAGCCTGGTTCTATGACCGCCACCACAACTGGAATCAGGTATGCAACGGAGGTCTCGTCATAGCGGCACTGGCAACGCGTGAGGCAAACGGTCAGTTGACCGGCAATGTCATTCATAATGCAGTAAGGTGCAGCCGCAAGGAGATTTCCAGGATTTATGCTCCGGACGGCTGTTATTCCGAAGGTCCCGGTTACTGGGTTTATGGCAATGAGTACCAGGTTGTTATGCACGACGCTTTCGACTCCGTTCTCGGGGACGATTTCGGCCTCGGGCAAATGGAGGGCTTCGACAGGTCGGCGGACTTCATCGTCAGCTGCTACGGCGCCGCACACGAAATGTTCAATTATTCCGACAACGGCAGTGCCGAGAAACCTTCCATTCCTGTATGGTACTTCGCGTACAGATACGACAAGCCTTACCTCCTCACAAAAGAACTGGAATTTCTGGATAATGGGCAGTATTACGACGGCAATTGCAGTTTCCTGCCCATTATGGCCGGATATGCGGCCCGAATCAAGCCGGACGACACGGGAAAGCCTTCTTCAAGGCTGTATTATGCCGGCGGAGACAATCCCATAGTCACGATAAAGGGGCCTTCCGGCGGAACGGACGGAGGCTGGTATCTCGGAGTGAAGGCCGGAAAGGCGTCAAACAACCACGGACACGCCGACCCGGGCTCGTTCGTGTTCGACAGGGATGGCGTGCGCTGGGCATCAGATATGGGAGCGGCGTCCTACACCGAATCCGAAAACGCCCTGAAGGCGAAAGGCGGAAATTTCTGGCTTATGACTCAGGAATCATTGAGATGGGAAGTCTTCCCCATCGGGAACCAATGGCATAACACTCTTACCGTCAACGGACATCTGCTGAATGTGAACGGAAAAGCCACCATTTCCGGCACCTTCTGCAATGACACGGAAGCGGGTGCAACGCTCGAATTGAGTGAGGTCTTTTCCGAAGACCTCGAAAAGGCTGTCAGGACATTCCATATCGGCGAAGACGGCATTCTTCGGATTACGGACGAACTGAAAGCGAAGCGGAAATCCGACGTCTGCTTCACCTTCGTGACCAAAGCGGACGTGCAGATTGCCGGAGACGGCGTTCATCTGCAATCGAAGGGCAGGACAGCCCTTCTGCACGCAGATGGCGCACGGGTAGGATATTCGCTGCTCGATGCGCCGGAAGCGGCGGAAAAAGGCTTCAGCGTCATTCAGATATGCTATTCTGTCCCGGGCGGCAGAGCCCTGAAAGTGACCGTCACGCTCGAATAGGCATTGGGAATAGTTTTCAAAATTTCTTATATTTGGGGTTTGTAAAACATAAACCTAACCTATGTCAGCATCTTTCACTTATGACATCGTGCGCGACTGCGCACTGTTGGAAAAAGAAAAGACCTTCAGGAATCTCTATGACTTGATTTGTGCGCACGGAGATGTCAAAGCCGCAGTATGGCTCGAAGGTGACGAAGAAAAATCATTGACTTTCAATCAGTTGAAGCAACAGGCAGACAACTGGTCCGTTGCTCTTTCTAAAGTGTTCGGCACAGAAGGCAGAGTCTGCATCTCGCTTGATTCCTGCAAGGAGTGGTTCCCTCTTTTCTGGGGACTGGTCCGTTCCGGGCACGACATCCTGACGCTCGATGCATCCATGCCCGATGAAAAGGCCGAAAAACTGATGTCCGAATGTAATTGCAAGGCCATCGTATCAGGGAAAAGGCACCATTTCTCTTCCGGAATAAAGCAGGCGGTCGTTTCCGATTTCATCAATTCTCCG
>JAKSKJ010000155.1 GCA_024401795.1 Bacteroidales bacterium
TTTTGCAGTCCCAAAGTAATGCGGATGTGGTGAAATGGTAGACACGCTACTTTGAGGGGGTAGTGGGCGTTGGCCTGTGTGAGTTCGAGTCTCACCATCCGCACATAAGAAGTCAGCTGGAAGGCTGGCTTCTTTTTTTTGTCGTGGCATTATTAAAAAAATGGTAACTTTGTGAATATGAATAAGGGAATATTGACTTTACTTACCGCTACCCTGTTTGCGGTTGCCGGATGCAGTAAGCCGGAACAAGGCGGTCCTGGTCCGTCGCCAAAACCGTCACCTATTCCGGACCCACCCACGCCGACGGAGTATTTTAAGGCCGAAATTCAGGATATCTATGTCCAGGGGCCGGACGATACGGGATTCTCGTTGACCGTAGATACCAATATGGACTCCGGAAAATGGACGGTGACGTCAGACGCAGAATGGCTGACGATAACAAAAAACAGCAATGATGTGGTTATCGTCCCAGCTTCTATCGAGCGTGATCAGAACAATTACCCCGCACCTCGCAGCTGCCGCGTTTCCGTAAAAGCCGGAACAGTGTATGAGAAGACTTTCACGGTTGTGCAGGAAGCCTGGACACGAATCAATTCCTCTTATGAGGTCAAACTTAATCCCGGAGGAGAAACGCTCGAACTGAACGTGCTCAACAACTGTTACTCCTGGACGCCTGCGACCGATGCGGACTGGCTTACCGTCAGGAAAAAGGACACGGCGACGCTCGTCGTCACGTCCTCCCCAAGAGGGGCGTCAGATTCTCAGATTCGTTCAGCTGTTGTCCGTCTGCAGTCGGACTGGCAGGTCGACACATACTGGGAAATAAAGGTGTCGGATGCAGAATCCGAACTTGGAAATGAAGATTATGATTACGGTGATCGGACAGACTGGGATTAAATATGAGAATAAGGAATAGTATAATGGCAATTGCGGCTGTTCTCTTTTTTGCCGGATGTGCAAGAATGGAGATGAACAGCAGGATGGCGGGCGGCAATTCTCTGGTCGCGACAATAGACGGGGGCGTGTCTTCCACCAAGGCTATCCTTGTAGATAATCCGGGTGTCCGGATGCAGAGCAGATGGCAGGGCGGCGATTGCATCGGAGTCTTCGGCAACGGTGCCTCCAACGTCAAGTTCAACATATCTGAAGCGGATATCTCGGAAGATGGGAGAAGTGCGGAATTCAATTCCGCGGCAGGAATCCCGTCGGGAGAGCTGGTGTCTTACAGCCCATATCAGGAAGGTTGCACAACGTCGTCCGGTGTGATTACAGTCAATTTCCCCGGCAAGCAGGCATATTCCCTCCGGGACGGAGTCCCTCAGCCTGACCCTGCCGCCAACATTATGATGGGTACCGGGAGCGCTGCAAACGGAATCACCTTCCGCAACGCGATGGCCGTGCTGAAAATCGGCCAGGTTTTCGATTCGCCTGTTCTTCTCAAGTCTGTGGAATTCCGTGACCTGTCCGGAAAGGCAGTCAGTGGAGAGGCGACTCTTTCCTGGAACGACGGCAAGGCTCTGGCGGAAATCACGGGCTCCGGCAACGCCATCATTCTCGATTGCGGGGAAGGCGTTTCTCTCGATGCCGGAGAACTGGGTGTTTTTTTCATCATAGTCCCGGCGAGGACGTATGAAAATGGTTTTGAACTGACATTCACGGCAGCCGACGGTGGGAAGACGGTCAAGACAGTCGGTTCCACACAAGGAAAGACTCTTGACAGGAGTGTCGTCTATATGATCGGCGACATTTCAGGAAAACAATACATCGATGGCGCCACAAGCCAGCTCAAGTCCACGGCCCAGATAATGACTCCCGAAAAGATGGACAAGGTCAGGATTACCAGTTCCTCCAATTCGTTCGTCTATGATGAGGAAGGCCGGACGATGCAGGATTGCGACGGTCACAAGATACTTATGCCTACATACGGAATGATGGTCCACAAGGACTTGAAACCCGTAGAGGGAGGATGGATGATTTTTGAAGATTCCACGGATGACCTTCCTGGAGGCGGCGTTTACAGGATTACCTCCTGCACAAGAAGCAATGATGACTATTTCGAAGTGGTGGCGAAGCCGGAAATCAACCCTGCGGCCGCCTTCGAGAGTGTCGTGGCCGGTGAGCCGATGGTCGATGCTTCCGGAAACATCGATGAGGAGAAAGGACTTCCTATAGACATCAACGGTTACATCAAGTCCATTGTGGATGAAAGTGGCAATGAACTGTACATACACACGAATTCCGCCGGTGAGCTGACATTCGGCGCGGCGGAGTTGCAGAATATGGTCGATGCTGCCACGAAAGCATACAAGCCTCACTCCCGAACCTATAAGTCTCCAAAGCTGAGCGGAAATCTCAAATCGGACAACGCAGAACTTTCCGTAGGGGCCTCAATGACATTCAACACACGTCTGGCCCTTGGCGTGATGCAGGGCAGCCTGCAGTATGCCTGCCTGACCGTCAACCCTCAGATATCCGTGTCCGAGAGCCTGACGATCAAATCTGAAGTCGAACTTCAGAAGAGTTTCAGACTGTTTACACTCACTACACACCCTATTCCAATCACTCCCGCGGTGGCAGTAGTTGTTGAGATAGTATTCAATGCTTCCCTGGGGATAGGAGGCAATCTTCAGATAACGGCTTCCGCCGAATCGACCACTGACCTGGGTACATATTCCATATCCTATAACGACGGAGACGGAGTTCTCTTCCGCCGCAAGGAAGTTTCAAGAGAGGTGCCCGGGAGTTTTGATATGGATCTTAGCGGATTCGAAGGTTCGGTTTTCGGTTCGGCTTCCATCGGGGCACAGACATCCATATCCATCTGGGGGATGATGGGCCTTGGCGTAAGCACGGACTACAACCTGAAATGCGGTTTCTTCTCAAGTGAGGGCAGTGTCTCCTGGAAGAAGTTCGCCCTTCAACC
>JAKSKJ010000156.1 GCA_024401795.1 Bacteroidales bacterium
AGGGATATGGTCAGCGCTAAAAAATACCGCATCAATTCCATGGCTATCAGCGGGCATAAGTTCTTCGGACTCGATGACCCGGCAGGTTTCTTCCTTACCACCCGAGAAGTCTATGACCTCCAGAACAACAATTCGGTGGCGTACCTGAACGGCGATATGAAAATGATAAACTGTTCCCGCTCCACTTCAAGTGTGCTGAAATTCTGGTGGATGATTCACGAGATAGGCGAGACGCAGTGGAGGAAGCAGGCTGCCGCAATTCTGGAGAATACCGGATATTTCAAGGAACAGCTTGACAAAATCGGATATCCGAACTGGCTTAACGAGTACAGCAACACGATTTTCTTCAAACGCCCTTCAGACGAGGTCTGCAAAAAATATATGCTTGCTCACAATTACGACGAGCAATTCGGAGGAGATCTTTCCCATCTGGTGGTGATGCAGCACGTGGATCACGCGCTGATCGATGAATTCGTGAAGGATATTCATAGATGAAATAATTCTCAACGCAAGGTGACCGCTCAGCGGAGATAGACTGCCGTTGCGGCAACCACTGCGGCGGTTTCGGTGCGTAGGCGGGAATCTCCGAGGCTTACCGGGAGCCATCCGTGTTCCAGAGCCATATCCACTTCCTCCGTGGAGAAATCCCCCTCGGGGCCGATAAGAACGGTAACGTTTTTATTGTCGGGACAGGAATCCAGCGCATCGCATATGCTTTGCCTCCTTTCTTCCTTGTCGATGCAATAACAAATCAGCTTTATCCCCTTGATATCAGTAGAACCAAGAATAAAATCCTTGACCGATACCGAATCCCTGATTTGAGGTACGGCTCCCTTGAGCGATTGCTTGGCGGCGGAGACCACTATTCTTTCCAACCGCTCCCTTTTCAGGACTCTGCGCTCGGATCTGTCGCCGATGACGGGAACTATGACGTCAACCCCTATTTCCGTAGCCTTCTCTGCAAACCACTCGTATCTGTCAAGATTCTTGGTGGGGCAGACGGCCATCGTGAGGTGGTAGGGGTGGGCGCCGAAATCCGGCACGGAATCCAGTATGCCCGCTTCCACTGATTTTGGGGATGCGCTCAGGATGCGGCAATGGTACAATGTGCCTTCTCCGTCTATGACGTTTATTTCATCTCCTTCCCGATGCCGGAGCACCTTGACGCAGTGTGCCGCCTCATCTTCCTCCAGGCGCATTGTTCCGCCGTCGTGGATGCCCAGAAATATCCTTGCACCGTTCTCCTGGTCCATACAATTATGCTCTGATTATCCTGACTTCTCCTCCCACCCCGAGTTTGATAATCTGGGAGGCTCTTCCCGTTGCCCCGTCCTCAAGCGATTTGGGGACAACATAATCGACCGCATTCCTGATTTCATCGGAAATCTCCTTGAAATTGCGGGGCGTAGGCTCCCCGCTGACATTGGCCGAAGTGCTCACTAGCGGCCTGCGCAACCGCCTCACCAGTTCCCGGCAGAACGATGCGCCTCCGGTGATTTCAGGCTTTACGCGCGGGTCCGAGCCTTCTTCCACATAGGGAATCCTGATGCCCACCGAACCGTCCTCGGCAACGGCGTTCGGCGCCAGATATTGGGCTTCGGGATAAATGATGGTCATCGGTGCATCATTCACTTCCACAAGGTCGATGGCTATGGAGGGAATTTCCTTCACGTATTTTGCGACCATATCCAAATCGCTGGCAAGAAGCACGAGGGACTTGGCTTCCGAGCGTTTCTTTATCCCGAAAACCTTTGCCACCGCTTTCTCGTTCGTTGCATCGCAACCTATACCCCATACGGTATCGGTAGGGTATAGTATGACGCCTCCTTCCTTGAGAACCTTGAGCGCGTCGTTGAGTACAGAATTCATATCCATCTCTGCTTGTCGAAAAGGGTTCCTTTTCCCTTCCAGTATATAATCAGCAGCCAACCTATGAGCATTCCTCCCAGGTGAGCGAAATGCGCCACGTTGGCGGCCGCGCCGGTTATGCCTGTCGTCAATTCAATGACTGCGAAGATGATGACCATCCATTTGGCGCTCAATGTGACGGGAGGGAAGAGGAGGGTGAGTCTGGATTCCGGGAACAGAATGGCGAAGGCTATCAGAACGCCGTAAATCGATCCGGAGGCTCCCACTGTCGGAGCGAAGTCATTGGTTAGGGACTGCACCAGCAGATGGAGGGCGGCGGCGCCCACACCGCAGATGGTGTAGAACGTGATGAACTTCTTCGTGCCGATTATGTTCTCCACCACGCATCCGAAGATGTACAGGGTGTACATATTGAACAGGATGTGCCAGAATCCCCCGTGCATATACATATAGGTGATGAACTGCCACCAGTGGAAATAATGGGACTGAATGGGGTATAGCGCGAAGATTCTTCCCATCACGTCCGAGTTCAACAGCCTTTCCCCGAGCCAGGTGGCGGCGAATACGACTATGTTGATGATAATTATGTTTCTCGTTGCGGCCGGCGCGTTGCCGAGAAACCGTCTTTGTCCGTAGTTGTTATCGTAGTATGCCATTATGTCAGTTTTTTGTCCAATTCGTCAATTCCCATTATGCTGACAATCTTCCGCCCTCCGGGGGTGAATTCCGAATTGTTGCAGGCGAACAGCGTGTCTATCAGCCCCTGTGCCTCGTTCGGAGATGTCAGGGGGGCAGAATTGGCTGCTCCGGCGTTTGCGAACTTCTCTGCCAAGGAACTCTGCATCATTGCCGGCAGCGAGATTCTGTCCTCTGAAAGTATAGTCAGCAAATCCCGAACCAACTGCTCGACTTTGCCATTTTCGCAGCTGCAACCTTCCGGAAGACCGTTGACCACGACGGTGTCGTTGCCGAAGGGAGTTATGTCGAAGCCGAGGGAACGGAGCAATTCGGCATTGGCGTCGAAAAG
>JAKSKJ010000157.1 GCA_024401795.1 Bacteroidales bacterium
GGACGGGCAGAACTGGGGTTTCCCCACATACAATTGGGAGGAGATGGCGAAGGACGACTACGCCTGGTGGAAAGCGCGTCTCCGCAAGATGGCCGAGTATTTCGATGCTTTCAGGATTGACCATATCCTGGGATTCTTCCGTATCTGGGAGATACCCGCCGGAATCAGGAGCGGTATGATGGGACACTTCAATCCCGCGCTGCCCTATTCAGGAGAGGAGATTGCAGCAGCCGGACTTCCCATAGAAGGACTCTTCCACGAGGACCCTCGCAATCCCGGCAAATACCAGCCTCTGATATCTCCCGCATCCGGAGACCTGCCGCAGTGGCAGCAGGAACGCTTCGGAGCCATATACAACGATTTCTTCTACCACCGCAACGATGACTTCTGGCGCCGCAATGCATTGCGCAAGCTGCCGGAGCTGCTCGGCTCCACCGGTATGCTGGCCTGCGGCGAGGATCTGGGAATGGTGCCCGACTGTGTGCCCGGAGTTATGGACGGGCAGAAGATTCTGTCGCTCAAGATGAGGGGAATGGAGCAGGAAGGGGAGTGGAGAGAACTCAGCGTCTGCGCAACGTCCAGCCACGATATGCAGACCCTGCGTATGCAGTGTGATATAGATCCCGAACCGTGGGAATGCCGCAACATGCTTTCGGAGTATCTGTTCTCGCCTTCGATGCTTGCCATCTTCCCTATCCAGGACTGGCTGTCATTGAGCGGGCTTTTGAGGAAAAAGGATCGTGAAGAGCGCATCAATCACCCCGAGGACCCGAACCATCACTGGCGCTACAGGGTGCATCTGAATCTCGATTTGCTTGCGGAAGACTCCGATTTCTGCGTGAGTGTCGCCTCCCTGATAAAGGATTCCGGAAGGATGACCCGATAAGAGGTCACGTCACTTCCTACACCAGATAAAGCACAGTGCCGGCGGCCACCGCCACAATGAAATTGATTGACTTGGCAATCAGGAAAGATTTTCTGTCTTCGGCAAGCAGGGGAAGCGCGGCGTGACCGTCCTGACTGATGCAGCTGGCCACAAGGACGGGAAGCGGCACAATCCCGGAGGCGAACATCATGACGAAGGCCAGATGAGGCCCTGATTCCGGAATGACACCCACGGCGGCGGCAATGACAATCATCAGGAAGATATTTTCACTGACCCAGGACGAAATGTCAATATGGCTCATCAGCACGGAGACGAGGGTGAGGGTGCCCGCCGTCCAGAGAAATATCTTCGGAAGATGTTCGCGCACAACGTGATGCCACAGATGCTCCTCCACGAAATGGTCGCTTGCAAAAACGGCCATCACGAGGACGGACAGGCCGAATACGGCGAACAGGACGTTCATCCAGTCCTCGCTCAACAGATTGATGCCTCCAAGGAGGAATTCGGCTTCTACGTTTTCTTCTTCGTGGCCCTCTCCCAGCAGTCCGAAACACAATGCGGCCAGAAACAGCCCCACACCCAGGAGTATGGCCGCTCTTTTCCAGCCGAAGTGCCGTTCGCCGTGTATGCCGTCCTCGCTGTGAGTCGTAAAATTGTTGTTGCAGCAGGCAACCACCCTTGACGGCTTATATATCCTGTCGGTAAGCAGCCCGGCAACTATGGCCAGCAGGGAAATGCCCAGCATAATGAAAACGGCCTGCCGCGGCATCATAGCCAGCATCACGAAGGATTCGTCTCCGGAGGTTGCAATCATCATGGCTATAAGAGCTCCGAAACTGACCAGACCGTGCGTGTACATTGAGACTACGGCGAATCCTCCCATACATCCGGGTATGGCTCCCAGGATAGTGCAAATCACAATCTGCAGCAGTCCCTTTCTTTTGACGGAACTGGCGAGACGCCCCTTTGACCAAACATTGAAGCATTCTATCAGCATCATCATAACGGTCACAAGCCCCGTGATAAGGACCGTGCCGGAAAGTATTTCGGTAATCTGTTTCAACATCATTCAACTCAATATAGGCACAAAGGTAAGACTTTTTCTGCAAGCACCTGCTAATCTTATGAATTTTGCGTAAATTAGCAGGCTCAAAACAGAAAATAAAACAATACGATATTATGACACAAGACGAACTGTTCAAGGTACTCGTGGCTCATTGCAAGGAGTACGGATTCATTTTCCCTTCAAGTGAGATTTATGACGGACTGGCCGCCGTTTACGATTACGGCCAGATGGGTGTCGAGCTCAAGAACAACATCAAGCAGTACTGGTGGAACTCGATGACCCGGCTGAACGAGAATATCGTCGGCATAGATTCCTGCATCTTCATGCATCCCCGCATCTGGGAGGCCTCCGGCCACGTGGGAGCTTTCAACGACCCCCTCATTGACAACAAGGACTCCAAGAAGCGTTACCGCGCCGACGTGCTCATTGAAGATTTTCTGGGAAAGATTGAGGAGAAGATGAACAAGGAGGTCGAGAAAGGCCGCAGAAAATTCGGCGATGCCTTCAACGAGGAGCAGTTCCGCGCCACCAACCCCAACGTGCTGCGCGAGAAGAAGAAATGGGACGAGGTTCACGACCGTTACGTTGCCGCCGAGTCGGCGAACGACCTCAACGAGTACAGGCAGATAATCATCGACAACAATATCGTATGCCCCATCAGCGGCACCTGCAACTGGACCGAGGTGCGCCAGTTCAACCTTATGTTCAGTACGTCTATGGGCAGCACATCAGAGGGGGCCAATACAATTTATCTGCGTCCCGAGACGGCCCAGGGCATTTTCGTAAACTACCTCAGCGTCCAGAAGACGGGCCGCATGAAGATTCCTTTCGGAATAGCCCAGATAGGAAAGGCCTTCCGCAACGAGATTGTGGCACGCCAGTTCATCTTCCGTATGAGGGAGTTCGAGCAGATGGAGATGCAGTTCTTCA
>JAKSKJ010000158.1 GCA_024401795.1 Bacteroidales bacterium
GGAACGGTCAAATACAGAAATTCACCTTCTCTCCACTTTCCGGATGCCGGAAAGTCAGGCTTTCGGCGAACAGGAACAGGCGACCGGCTTCGGGTGCTCCGTAGAGTTTGTCGCCTTTTATCGGTCTTCCGAGGCCTTGTGAGTGGGCCGCGTGCACGCGTATCTGGTGGGAGCGCCCGGTCAGGGGAGTGAAGCGCAGGTCTATCTCCCCGTCAGGAAATTTCCGCAACACTTCAAATCCGGTGACGGCGGGTTTGCCGTTCTCACGGTCAACCATCTGACGTGGCCTGTCGTAGTAGTCCAAAGACAGCGGCAGGACTATGGTACCCTTGTCCGCATTGCGCCAGGGGCCCCCGGCGGTCAGTCGGGCCCTGTATGTTTTCTGCACTTCCCGGGCGGCAAACTGGGCCTCGATATTGACCTTCGCCTCCATAGTGCGGGCGAAGACCATCACTCCGGACGTGTCCATATCGAGCCGATGACAGGAGTAAACCTCTCCATAACGGTTCTGCAGCCATTCCAGAAGAGAGTCCGCCCTGGTTCTGCCCGGCACTGAAAGCATTCCGGCCGGTTTGTCAACGACAAGTATGCAGTTGTCTTCATACAGGACTTCCGGTTCTTCGCCTCCGTCATATTCCTTGTCAAGAGGGTTGGCTTCCACTTCAAGACCCTGGAGCATATAACTCAGAAGGGGGCCGCATTTCCCTGTGCAGGAGGGATAGAACCGGCCCTGCTCCCTTACTTCCTTTTCGGGAGACCTGCCATACCAGAATTCTCCCATTGCCCTTGGTGTCAACCCTTTTGAATATGCCATTTGAAGCATCTTTGGAGCCGCGCAGTCGCCGGTGCCAGCCGGCGGAACCAGACCTCGTCCGGCGAAAATTTCCTTTATTGTCATTGTCTCCCCCCGGGCGTTCAACACCTTGTATTGGCTGAAGAGCCATTCCTGGAGTTCGGCAGACATCCGTGAAGGATTGAGGTCCCTGCAATCCGGACAACTGCAGGGATTCTTGAGGATATTGCTTATCTGTGCCTCGCGTTTGCGGAAATAACCTTGCGGAGCGGCCCAGTCAAAGACAGGCGGGGCGAATCCCGGAACCTTACTGCGCCCTCCGGCCAGGCCTGAAAACGCCTTCAGGGTTACCGTATCACCGTTTTTGTCGGAACAAACCATTACTCCCAGCATCTTGCCTTCGCAAAAAAGGCTGTCAAGCGCAGAATTTGCCGAAATCTCTGTAATCAGTTTTTGCGCCTCTTCCACTACAAGCGGATGCGGCGTATATCTGAACGGATATGTGAATTTGTCCGGAAGCACCTCCATATTTGGTCTTTTCTTGTGCGAATTTAAGGATTTCTTGATAAATTTGCGGTTATGGAAAACGAAAAGAATCAAATCAATCTCGATCTCAAGCCCGAAGTGGCGAGAGGCAGTTATTCGAATCTGGCAATCATCAGCCATTCCCACAGCGAATTCATAATCGATTTTGCCACCGTGCTGCCCGGACTCCCGAAACCTGAAATAACCAACAGGATACTGATGACTCCGGAGCATTGCAAGCGGCTGCTGAATGCACTGGCGGACAATATTGCCAAATACGAGAACCAGTTCGGTCCCATAAGTCTGGGAGAAGCTCCGAAAGGCACATTCAATCTTGCAGACTTCAATCAGAATGGCGCAAAATCTTAAGAACATCAAGGCTCTGGCCTTCGATATTGACGGTGTGCTGACCGACGGCTCGCTGATTCCCCTTGCCGACGGGGACCTGCTCCGGGTGTTCAACGCAAAGGATTCGATGTCCATGAGGGTGGCAAGTCTGAAAGGGCTGGTGACTGCAATCATATCCGGCGGAGACACGGAGGCGCTCAGGAAGCGTTGTCTGCACTGCGGCATAAAGGAGGAGAACCTGTTCCTCGGTTGCCGCGGCAAACTTCCGGTACTGAAGAAGTTCTGTGAGCAGAACGGCTTGAAACCCGGGGATGTGGCTTATATGGGAGATGATATACCTGATGTTCCCGTCATCCGTGAATGCGGCCTCGGCATCGCCCCGGCGGATGCCGCCGAGGAAGCAAGGGCCGCCGCGGACTATGTATGTACCCGTCCCGGAGGACGAGGGGCCGTCAGGGAAGTGGTGGAAATGATATTGAAAGCCCAGGGAAAATGGGTGTTCGACGACTATAGCAAGGTGTATTGATGAAAAAGGTGATTTTAGCCAGCGCTTCTCCGCGAAGAAGAGAGTTGCTGGCAGGTCTTGACGTTGATTTTGAAGTCGATACCAAGAATGATTTCAAGGAATGCTTTGAGCCATCCGTGGATGCGCACCGCCTGCCTTTGGACATGTCGGTCGGGAAATCCCACGGCTTTCACAGGGCACTTTCCGAAGATGAAATCCTTGTGACTGCGGATACCATAGTGATTGTCGGTTCCAAAGTGCTCGGCAAACCGCACAGCAGGGAAGAAGCCGTTGATATGCTGAGACTTTTGTCCGGCAGAACACACGAAGTGGTGACGGCGGTGACCATACGTGACAGAAATAGGGAAGAATCCTTCACAGATTCCACTATGGTCACGTTCGGGGAACTTTCCGATGCGGACATAGATTACTACATAGACAAGTACAAACCTTTCGACAAGGCCGGCGCCTACGGGGTCCAGGAGTGGATAGGTTATGTGGGGATAGAGCGCATCGAAGGGTCTTTCTACAATGTGATGGGATTCCCCGTGCATCGTGTACGCAAGTTGCTGAACTCTTTCCTGCATTGATTTCGGGATTTTTGTTATATTTGTAAGTTATGGAATTGAATGCTAAATACAATCCTTCGGAAGTAGAGGACAAGTGGTATGCCTATTGGCTGAACCACA
>JAKSKJ010000159.1 GCA_024401795.1 Bacteroidales bacterium
GACGGTTACAATTGCTGCCAGTCCGTGCTGCTGGCATTTCAGGACGTTATCGGGCTGCCTCCGGAAAAGGCGGCACAGTTGTCCTCGGGCTTCGGAGGAGGTATGGGACGGCTGCGCGAGGTCTGCGGGGCCGTGTCCGGAATGGTTTTCATGGCCGGAGTCATTTCTCCCGCCGACCATCCCGAGAACACGGAGGAACGCAGGGCGAACTATGCGCTGGTGCAGGAATTTGCAGAAGCCTTCCGCAAAGAGAACGGCAGCATCGTCTGCAGGGAACTGCTGGGATTGAAAGCGGCACACAAGGAATCCCCCGCTCCCAGTGCCCGCAACGACCAATGGTACACCGACCGCCCCTGCGAAAGGCTTGTGGGCTGTGCCGCCCGCATCGTCGCGGAAAAACTGAACTCGGAGCTTCAGGAAGCGCCGACAAGCCGTTGAATCATCCGGTCGAACGGGTAGAGTCCGTCTGCGTTGGCTTCGAGCCCTTCAAATTGGAGAGGGATGATGGCCGGACGGGTATCAAGGTCCAGAGGGGTGACGTTCCGCAGCTGATCCACCGTCTGATAAACGTGGTTTACCGCGACAAAGTGATTCCCGGCCGCATCGGTCCATTTTTCGAACACTATCTTGCTGCCGATGGGGCTTCCGTGCTCCACGGCATCGGTGGTTTCATATTTCACCGTCCGCAAAACCCTCAGTATATTGAAAATATTGACATCGTGTCCACAGATGAACGTGAACTTGCGGCCATCCTTCTGCAAAGCATCGGCAATATACTCCCTCAGGCGTCTTGACACATAACTCTGGATGAACGGAGAGCCAAAACGAATCTCCATACAAGTGTCAATGATTCCTGCCAGCATACGCCAGTCCTCAATGGAAATTTTCTTGCCGAAAGCAGCCTTCTGCGAATCCGGTTCCTCGTAATATTGCAGGAGGAGGGCATCCACAACCGAAGCGGCTTCGTCCAGTGAGGCTGACATTCGCGGCTCGTCCTCTCCCCGGAACACAACAGTGCTGTTGTAATTGTTGAATCCTGTGAAAGAGCCGCTCCTGTATGCCTCGGAATTCTTCATATCGATGATTTCTGAAAGCAGGTCATAGGCCGGCCGAAGGGTTTCGCTGATTTTCCGGATATCCTCATCGCTGTATGCCGCCTTGTATTCAGCCTTTATCTGCTCCCACTCGGCCCCGGTGATATCTCTGCCCGGAATCGGTGAAAAGTTGGCATCCATATGGTCGGGTTCGGACTCGTGATGGACCGTCACCGTCTTCATAGGCATAAAGCCTGCGGAGAAATACCTTGCCGTTGCAATGGTGCGCTGAAAGCTGTTGGCGAGGACATACAATTCCTCATCCTCAGGCTCCGCATTCTCCGGGAACAGGTTTTCGCTCACTGCCCATTTGTGGAAGAACTGTCCGTTGATGGTCTCCAGGACACCGCCCTTCATGGTAAGTTCTCCCGTATTGACACCGAAATCGTGCCAGGTGTAAGGCGTGACCTTGCTTATGAAGCTGCCGGGGGCCGACAGGGGAGCACGTATATTGTGACGGCTGAATACCACCACCTCGGTGAGGTGATATTTGTCGTGGAACTCCCGGCTGCGGGGAAGCTGGGCCCACAGATGGGCCGCAGAAAGCAGCAGCAGAACGGAGAGGATAATTCTTTTTACCATAAACGTTCAGCTTTTACGCGACATTTTGAGAACAGCGTCATCCTTTTCTCCCGAATTGCCGTATGCGACGTCAAGCCTGTATGTCTGCCCGTTGAGGTCCACCGAAATCGTGTAAGGCGCAGCGGCGGGAGCGTTTTTCTCGGCCTTGCGCTTTGCAAGGTCCGCCTCGAAGTCGGCTTTCGCCTGTCCGCTCTTGTACATCTCATACTGCAGGGGATGCATTGCATATTCGAACAGTTCCTCGTCATCCTGCCCGCAGTCCCATCCTTTCTCCTTCATCTTCGCCCTGTACTCGTCCAGACAGTCGGGATAGTTCAACTGAGGGTCTGTTGTAAGGAACTGGCGGCCCTGAGACTCGGCAAGTGCCACTATTTCAGCATCCAATGGTCCGGGGAGCCTGCCCGCCTTCCCGAGAATCATCTCCCAGATGGTGGCGGCTATCATCGACCAGCGCTCCTTCCCCTTCTCCATCTGCGTCACGTTCATCAGAGCGAGGTTCTTGACATATTGCGAGAATGGCGTCACGAGGCAGGGATAGCCCACTTTGGGCCACACGTATGCGACCTCATCGAAGAGTTTCACGAGCAGCTGGTCGGTGGTGAGGGGCTGTTGTCCGTTCTTTTCCTTCCACTTGTTGAGTGTGGAGAGATTCTCTTCAAGATCGGTCATAAGCGACCCCATCATTCCTCCCGGAAGTCCCGGCTTCACAAGCAGGGAATTGTCGAGCCTGTTGAGTGGCGGACAATAGTAGCCGAGGAAGTCGTCAAGCATCTCCTGAATGAGGGTACGGGCCTCCATATATGCTTCCATATTGATTTCCTTGACCTCGAAGCCCGCATCCTTCAGCATTTCCTGAACGGCAATCACATCGGCGTGCCCCGTTCCCCAAGAGAGCGGCGACATTGCAACGTCCACATAGTCACATCCGTTCTCGCAGACCTCCAGAATGGAGGCCATCGAGAATCCGGGACCTGAATGTGAGTGATACTGGATGATGATTTCCGGCTTGTATGCCTTGATTCCGGCGACAATCTTCCCCAGAGTGACGGGACGGCCTATTCCGGCCATATCCTTGAGGCAGATTTCGTCTGCCCCGGCATCGATGAACTGTTTCGCGAGATCAACGTAATATTCTACCGTATGAATCGGAGAATG
>JAKSKJ010000016.1 GCA_024401795.1 Bacteroidales bacterium
CACATAATTGAATTATTGCCGGGAATGTAGTAAATTGCAATACTGATTGCTACAAGTCTTATGGATAACAGGAAATTTGTACTGGAAGCCTGCTGCACAAGTGCAGAGCAGGTTTTCAGGGCGGCAAAGGCGGGTGCGGACAGAGTGGAGCTGTGTGAAAATCTGGAAATCGGAGGCACGACGCCTTCGGAGGAAAACATACGGCGGGCCGTAACCGCGGGAATACCGGTCAACGTGCTGATAAGACCTCGTGGAGGCAATTTCACATACAGTCCCGAAGAAGAGGAGCAAATGGCGGCTTCCATCGTTCGCTGCAGGGAACTGGGAGCGGCCGGAGTAGTGTTCGGAGCGCTGCTGCCGGACGGGAGCGTGGACAGGAAGATGATGGAAAGACTGTTGGAGAAAGCGCACGGCGGCAATGGACAGCGCAGGCTGTCGGCCACCTTCCATCGCGCCATTGACGAATGTGCCGACCCTTTTCAGGCTCTGGAGACCATAATGGAATCGGGATTCGACAGGATACTCACTTCCGGGCACGAATCCAGCGCCGTCAGGGGAAGCGCTCTGCTGGCGGAGTTTGTGCGGCGCGCGGCAGGACGCATAATCATTATGCCGGGAGGCGGAGTGACCGCCGAAAACGTCCGGCTCCTGGCTGAAATCACCGGTGCCTCGGAATTCCACGGAACCCGAATCTGCCGATTATAATCCGTTTATCGGATAAAAGTATTAACTTTGCCGCATATGCAATCCACTGCGCTGACATACAGATTCGACAAATCACGCCTGCAGATGGAAAACAGCTGGCTACAGGCCCTGCAAAGCGAGTTCGACAAGCCCTATTTTGCGGAGCTTGCAGGTTTCCTGCACGCCGAGAAAGCGGCGGGGAAAGCCATTTACCCTCCGGGAAGCCAGATCTTCAGGGCTTTCGAGCTCACCCCTCTCGACAAGGTCAAGGTGGTCATTCTGGGGCAGGACCCCTACCACGGAGCAGGCCAGGCGATGGGTCTGTCCTTTTCCGTGCCCGACAACATCCCCGCTCCCCCATCTCTCAAAAACATCTTCAAGGAGATTGAAAACGACCTCGGCATCAAAATGTCCGGAAGGCCGAATCTTGAAGGATGGGCAAGGCAGGGTGTCCTTCTCCTCAACGCGGTGCTCACAGTCCGCGCCGGCGAACCCACATCCCACAGCGGCATAGGCTGGCAGGAATTCACGGATGCCGTCATCAGCAGAATCTCGGCCGACTGCGACGGAGTGGTATTCCTCCTCTGGGGGAACTACGCAAAAAGCAAGGCTCCCCTGATAGATACGGCAAAGCATCACGTGCTGCTGGCGGCACACCCCTCCCCTCTCGCACGCGGCGCATTCTTCGGATGTCGTCATTTTTCAAAAACAAATGCTATCTTAGCATCAGAAAACAAACAACCCATAAATTGGCAACTATAGCACTATTCCCGGGGTCATTCGACCCCTTCACCGCGGGGCACCTGAACATCCTGAAAAGGGCTCTGACAATGTTTGACACTGTCGTGGTCGCGGCCGGTATCAATCAGGACAAGACCGGATTCTTCGATATGGAGCAGAAACTGGAGATAATACGCCAGTCAACGGCAGATCTGAAAGGCGTCCGAATCATAAAATACGACGGTCTCACCATAGACGTATGCAGGGAGATGGGAATCAGGCACATCGTGCGCGGTGTCAGGAATATGCTGGATTTCGAGAATGAAAGGGCGATAGCCGATGCAAACCGCAGGCTTGCTCCGGACATAGAGACCATAATAATCCCTACCGCGCAGGAATACGCGCACATTTCATCCTCCGCAGTCAGGGACATCCTCCGGCACCACGGGGACACTTCCCTGTTCGAACCGGCAGGCGTCAAACTCCCGAAAGTGAAATGAGGAAAGCCGCTGTCATAATCCTCCTGTTGCTGTCTCCGGTTCTTGCCGGAGCGAATGATTACAGGGGTCTGGACAGCCTTCTCCTCCAATTCTACGAAACCCTTCTCCCGGAACCCGTGGATGCAAAAATCGCGGAATTCGACAATCTTATCTCCACCTGCCACGACAGTCTGACGAGGCAGCACGTGGCCCTGGCCGTCTTCGACCACTACAGGGACTCCAAACTGATGGGCGAAGAAGAAGTCGCCATCCACATTTTCGACAGATGGTTCGCCGACGGCACGGTAAAAATGACGGGCGAAATGGAGAAATTCGAGGCGCAGATGTTTGCTGATTTCAACAGAAGCACCCTCATCGGAAAGGATGCTCCGGTCCTGACAATGAAGGACTACCGGGGGGTACAGGTATCCTTCCCCGGAACCGGCCGTTGCTGCGTCCTGTTCTTTTTCGACACTTCCTGTTCCAAATGTCAGCTGGAGGCCCGGGTTCTTCCCGGCATTCTTGAGTCGGCGGACTTCCCCGTCAACTTCTATGCAGTGTACTGCGGTCAGGACAAGAAAGCCTGGCGGAAGTTCAGGAACGGCTTCAGGGTAAAGAACAGAAACGTACGGATGTTCCACCTGTGGGACCCGGAATACGACAGCGATTACCTCAGGCTCTATGGAGTGATATCGACTCCAAGAATGTACCTTACGGAGCCCCAGGGCAGCATAATAGGCAGAAGATTGGAGCCGGAGAGCCTTATGGAAATGCTCCCTGTCGCGGGGGCAATCCAGTCCGTTTACGACAAGCACATCAAAGACACTGAATAATGGCCGGAAAGAGAAAAAAAAGCAAAAGCGGCGCAGTCGCCCCGGACTACTTCCGCAAACAGCAGGAAGCGCTGCGTAGGATTCACCGCAAGACCGTATTGTTCAATGACAGGGAGTTGGCTGTGATTGACGAGTACTGCCGCCGTTTCAAGGTCTCATCACGCTCGGCACTGATACGTCAGGCCACGATGGAGCGCGTTATGAAGACTCTGGACGAGAACCACCCGACACTGTTCTGACAATCAGCGCCAGAAGCATCAGAATGAAGACGAGGGTGCATACCCGCCCCACTATGTCACCGTATTTCACGAACGGAGTCAGTTCCGTGTTGGGATGCACCTCCCCTTCCAGCACAGCCGGTTGCCACCAGGAGGTACTGGATACAATGTTGCCGCGACGGTCTATGAAAGCCGAGATTCCGGTATTGGCGCTGCGGGCAATGTCCCTTCTCAATTCTATTGCACGCAGGCGCGAATAACTCAGATGCTGGCGGTATCCGGGAGTGTCGCCCCACCAGGCATCATTGGTTATCACCGTCAGGAATTCCGCCCCTTCCCTTACGTAGCCCGCGCAATATTCTCCATATACGGACTCGTAGCACACGGCACAACCGAAAGGCGTTCCATCCTTCAGATGCAGGCAGGACACCTTTTCCTGGGGCACGCATCGTCCCATCACTCCTCCGAGCATATCATCTATCCTGGTGAAGAGCCTGGGGAAAGGAGTCTTTTCTACTCCTACGACGAGCCGGCTCTTGTGATACACTTCCGGCGACAGGCCGGAGCCAAGCACAATGGCGCTGTTGTATGATTCTATCCACCCGTCGCCGTAAGGTCTGGCGAGCAGGGAGGGCCGGGATCTTCTGTCGGTAATTTTCCAGGCCGAAGCGCCGAACAGCAGGTTCGACTCCGGACGTTCTCCCAGAAATTCCATAAAGCTCCTGACCGTGGGACCTCCTTCTATATTATTGAGTATCACGTCCGAGGAGAAGGTCTCAGGTGCCACGAACAGCAAGGTGTTTCCGTCTGCCTGCGCAAAAAGCCGCAACAGGGATGCAGTCTGCTCCGACTGGCTCATCGTGGAGAACTTCTGGTTGATGTCTATGTTGGGCTGCCCTACCGCAACTCTTATCGCGGATTCGGATTTGTCTTCATATCCGGCATACATCAGCAGCGATGCAGCAACAGGGCCTCCAAGCAGCAGGACTGTCCCGGCAAGCGCGGCAAAGCGGGACTTGCCGTTCATCCTCCACCATCCTCCGTCGGACAAGGAGCACATCAGTCCGAAAATGGCGAGATTGGAGCCCCATACCCATAAAGAGCCGCCGAGCGTACCGGTAACGGAATACCACTGGGCCAACTTTGTGGTGGTGGCAAAGGCATTGCCGAGGGTCAGCCAGGGCCAGGAAATTTCAGCCGAATAGTAGAATCTTTCCCAGGCTATCCACATAACTGCCAGGAAAATGTACGGAAGTGCTCCTCCGAAGCGGCGCTTGCTGAATCTGAAAACACCGAATATCAATGACATCTGCGCCGCGTTGACCAGAATGGCGAATACGGCGCCTCCGGCTGTCGCATTCCATATCCAGAATGTGGTGAAGGCATTCCAAAGGACGAACGTGAGGTAATGGACAAGCCAGAAACGCTTCATCCCGCAGAATCCCGCGATTCTCTCCGCACACAGAAGCGGCACAAGGCCGAACAGGGCCACCCATCCCGTGCCGGGCACAAGCCAGGGCAGGCTCATCAGCATTGCGGACGACAGCGCCGCCAGAAATATGAGTTTTCGGTTATTCATCATCTTCTTCCGGCATATTCCCGGAGTATTTGCGCCATTTCTCCAGCAGCTCAGTCATATCGGACGGCATCTCGGAGTCGAACTGGAGCCATTTCTTGGTCACGGGATGCTCGAATCCGAGAGTCTTTGCGTGCAGGGCCTGGCGCGGACAGAGTTCGAAACAATTCCTTATGAACTGCTTGTATTTGGAATAGATGGTGCCCTTGCGTATTTCCGCACCTCCGTATCTCTCATCATTGAACAGAGGATGCCCTATGGACGCCATATGCACACGGATCTGATGTGTCCTTCCCGTTTCCAGCCTGCATTCCACAAGCGTGACGTAGCCGAATCTCTCCAGCACCCTGTAATGCGTGACTGCGTGCTTGCCGAGTTCGGGGTCGTTGCAGATGCGGTAACGCAGCCTGTCGTTGGGATCCCTGCCGATTCCGGCATCTATCGTTCCCTCCTCTTCCTTGATGTCGCCCCAGACTATCGCCCGGTACCTGCGGTCTATTGAATGAACGTAGAACTGCTTCGCCAGACGCAACTGGGCCTCGTCATTCTTGGCGACGAGAAGCAACCCGCTCGTGTCCTTGTCTATCCTGTGCACAAGGATGCCCAGCCTCTCGTCCTCCGCATCGGGGGCCTGCGACAAACCCAGATAATGGGCAAGGGCATTCACGAGAGTGCCGTCGAAATTGCCGTGCCCAGGATGCACACACATACCGGCCGGCTTGTTGACCACCAGCACGTCATCGTCTTCATAAACGATGTCCAGCGGAATGTCCTGGGGAATAATCTCCATTCCACGCCTCTTGTATGGCATTATGAAGCGTATCACATCGCCGGGCCTGACTATATAGTTGGCCTTCACCGTCCTGTCCCCCACCTGCACGAAGCCTTCCTTTATGGCTTGCTGCACACGATGTCTGGAAGTATCCTCCATATGCGCCACCATATAACTGTCAATGCGCAATGGAGCCTGTCCGCCGTCAACAACGAGCCGGAAGTGTTCATACATTTCCTGTTCGGTCTCCAGTTCGTCCATTCTATTCGAGTTTCAGGGAAATTGATATTTCAGAGCCGCGCGTGATAGGGAAATCGCCGGTTTCGGGGGTCTGGCTGTAAACCACGGCATTAAGGGAATCGTTGTAGGTCCTGACATTCGCGTCGAAGATCACGCGACCGATATTCAGGGAGTTGTCCTGCACTACATCCACGGCGCGGAGGAATTTCATCCCCGTAACGTCCGGCACATAGGTCTGAATCTGAGAGGGGTCAAGCCCGAGTACGAGGTCGATGCTGGAACCGCTGTCAATCATCGTGCCCGCCTTTATCTCCATATTCTTATAAAGTTGCTTCAACACATTGTTGGTGGCGATGTCCTCTATGTAGGTCATCTTGCCGAGGAAGAGCCCTTTAGATGCAAGCTCAGCCTTCGCCTGGCGCATGGAACATCCAACCAGCGAGGGCATGGCAACCTGCTTGGCATTGACGGCATTGGTGGTGAGAAGAATCCGGCGGCCCTTCTTGACAAGAGAACCGGCCTTGGGATTCTGGGAGAAAACGGCTCCCCTCTTCATCTGACGGACATATACGGAGTCGCCTATTTCCACACGCACTCCTGCCTTCTCCGCCACCTGCCGCGCCTCCTTGAATGTCATATTCGTCATATCGGGCACTGCAATGCTTTTGCCGTGCATCGTGACGGCTCCGAGCAGAAGATTCACAACCACAATTATACCCACAACAAACAACATCCCCAGCAGAATGTTGCGTACTATCCAATTGCCGAAAATTTCCTTTCCTGTCATATTCACAAAGTAACTATGCCCCGCACAATGAGGACGATTCCCAACAAAATTACAATAATTCCCGCAACTCTGTTAACTCTTTGCAAAGTTTCTTCGCGGATGGCCCGGCGGACGCGGCTGAACACAGCCGTAAACAGCAGCCAATATGAGACGGAACCGAGAGCGACGCTCGGTATAACAGCCCAGACCGGAGCCTGTTGAACGTCAATTTTGAAAAGGGCGACAAGAGCCAGCATAACGGCGATTGCTCCTGGATTTGACATTGCGCAGAGCATGGCCTGCAGGGTATTGCCGGCACTCACGTTTCCGCATTTGTCCATACAAATCCGCTTCACGGCCATACTGACTCCCACTCCACAGACAATCAAGCCTCCGATGAGAAGGAATACGTTCTGATGGGAAAAAATGAAATCGCTTACGGCAGAAACGGCAAAAACGGCAATTGCAGAATATGTGGTATCTATCACTGTGGCTCCCAGAGCCGTGGTGAATCCCACTTTCCGTCCTCCGGTCAAAGTTTTCTGCAACACCAGAATAGCCGTCGGGCCTATGGGGACGGAAGCGCATACGCCTATTGTGAAGGCCTTGAGAAGTTCCAGCAACATCATCCGCGCCGCCCTCCGGGTCCTCCCATCCGTGAACGGTCCATATTTCCGAAACGGTATGTGAGGGATACTATAAGATAACGGCCGAGAGTGTTGTTCACAGCTTCCTGGTGGTAGTTGGCGGAATCTGTCACGGTCAGGTTCTTTGCCTGTCCCAGAAGGTCATATCCCTTTACTGCAAGCGTGACCTTCTTCTTGAAAAGGAGTTTCTGAACCTCCGCATTGAGTATGTATTCCGAAGGCTGGGCCGTGGTATAGCCTCTGTACCAGTTATAGTCGAAATCCGCTTTCATAGTAAGGCCTATCGCATTCCAGGTCCAGTTGACCGTAGTGTTGATCTGATTGTTCCAGGTGGTTGTCTGGTCTGCGGCGGAGGAAATGGTGTACCAGGAATGATTCATGCGGGTACGGCCGCTGAGGGAAAGTTCCAGATTGTCGGAACGGTATGTGCCTCTGATTCTCTCCATAATGCCCAAAGTGGTGGTCCTGTTTTCCGTGAAATCAAGAAGACCGGCGGCATAATCCTTCAGGAAGGCATCATAATCCAGATCCCCTCCTCCGATGAGATAGTTCTCCGTAGGGATGTCCGTTCCCACATAGGAGGAAGATTTCGACCAGTTGGCCCGCGTCACGTTCATTATGGAGAACTTTGACTTCGCTATCGGGAAATTGCCGAACATATTCACGCTTGCATTCCCGGAGGAAGGCCCGTTGAACGGCATCGAATACTGATTACCGCCATTGTACCAGATGGCGCTCACTATGGGGTTCTGCACGAAACCGCCTCTGATGCGCACATTGACGGAAGTGAAGGTCTGTTTGTTGTTGAAACGATAGTCACCGCTCAGACTGTGTGAGAAATACGGTTGGAGCGACGGGTTTCCGAACGACATGTTAAGAGGGTCGGTATTGTCCGGGATAGGAATCAATTGAGACACCGAAGGCTGACTGGAATTTCCCCAATAGAACAGGCGGAAATTCGCATTGTCGCTGATATCCCATATCACCATAGCCGAAGGCGCGAAGTTCCATACATTCATTGAAATGGTCGTATCCCGCTGAGCCCTCTTCGTTTCGTTTATGGTCTTGGTAGGCCTTGCGCTGACACCCACCTGGAACTTCAGTTTTTCGTTCTGATACATGAAATTCGCTCCGATGGTCTGGTTCACGTAGGTGTTGACTATCCTGTTGGTATAGGCGTCAACCACCGCCATCCCGTCGTCTTTGTCGTATGTCACCTTGTCTGAAGACGAACGGTTCCAGCTGTAAGTATAGTTACCCTCCACGTAGAAATGGTTGCCGAGGGGCTCGGTGTAGGTGACACGCCCCATAGCGCTGGAGGATTGCCGTTTGTTGTCGAACTGGTGGTTGATGCTTGTGGAACCGCTCAGCGAACCGTCGTCGCCGAAAGTGCGGGAACCGTTGTTGTTGATGCCGGAAAGGTCATTGTTGGAGAAACTGTACCTTCCCATCACCGTCAGCGTACGCCCCGGTATGCCGAGACGTTGCTGGAACAGCAGGAAGCCGCTCGTCGAAAGATTCCTGTTGAAGCCGCTGTTCTTCGTGTAGGCATCATTTATCTTGTGGGAGAAGTCATTGCGGAAGGTTGTGTCGTTGCTGTTCTCAAGATAACTGCCGTTGCCGAAATTGATGCGGGGTTCGAATATGATTTTGGTGTTATCGGAGAATTTGTGCTCCAGACGCACCCCGAACCTGTGACCGCCGGATATGTTGTTGCTCACACCCCCTGTCTGATACAGCAGATCGTTTCCTGTACCTTCCTGATATACCCGCTTGGAACTGTGTTCGGTCACGTCCCTGCTCGTATGATTGTACAGGTAATTGCCACCGAGGTTCATCTTGTCGTCAAAAAGAGTCCAGGCACCGTTGACGCCGCCCATATAGGAAGTGGAGATACCGTTGCCACGGCCCCATCCGCCCTGACCCCGGCCCATACCGCCTCCCCCGCCGCGCATACCCTGCATCATAGAACCCGAGAGGTCATTGAATGCGCGGTTGTTGGTGTTGTTGCCGTTGAACAGCACGCTTATCTGGGTCTTCTCGTCAAATTTCCCGACGAATCCGGCACCCTGGAAGCGCCAGTCCCCTTCCACACCTGTGGATGGCAGGTCGTGTCCGCCTCCGGCCGTGACGTTGCCCATCAGTCCCTTCATCATACCCGGCTTCACGCTCAAGTCGATTACCGTTTCCGATTCTCCGTCATCAATTCCCGTGAATGCGGCCTGGTCGGATTTCTTCTCTATGACTTTCAGCTTGTTCACTATTTTGGCGGGAATGTTCTTCGAAGCCAGCTGGGGATCGTCCAGGAAGAAGGTTTTCCCATCTATCATAATCTTGGTGATGGTCTCTCCGTTGGCCGTAATGGTTCCGTCCTCAGCCACCTCCACACCGGGAAGTTTCTTAAGCAGGTCTTCCAGAACATCATTGTCGGTGGTCTTGAAGGTGCTGGCATTATATTCGATGGTATCTTTCTTGATGATGATGGGGTTTCCCGTGGCCGAAACCGTCGCGGCATCGAGTGCCTGGGCATCGGTTTTCATTTCAATCTTCCCCAGATCCAACTGCCCGCTCACACTGATTTCCTTCTCGAACGGCACGTAACCCATCATTTCAGCCTTGAAAACGAATTTGCCTTTTTTAATGCCCTTTATTAAAACTTCCCCTTTGTCGGAACTCAGGACATAAGCATCAGGCTTGGCGGCGCCCTGCCGGGTTATCGATACGGTAGCGAAACCCACCGGTTCTCCGGTGGAAGCATCCGTAAGCACAGCTTTTACCGAACTCTGGGCATATGCATCGATGGAAATGTCGAGCATACAGAGGAGGACGGCTAATTTGAATAACAGTCTGTTCATATTCTATTTGACTCTGTCGGGGTTGGCCTGAATAAATTTCTCCCAGGACGTTGCGGCCTGAGAACTCGCGAGCGGACTGGTAAGCTGATAATAATGGCACATGGCAAGTGCCAGAGCGTCAGTCGCATCAAGATATTTTGCTTCAATATTTATGCCAAGCGTCTTCTGCACTATCATTGCAACTTGCTCCTTGGAGGCTGCTCCGTTGCCGCATATCGCCATTTTCGCCTTGCGCGGAGCATACTCATAGACGGGAATGTTCCTGGATATGGCGGCAATCATCGCCGAGCCCTGCGCGCGGCCGAGTTTGAAAATCACCTGAGCATTCTTTCCGTAGAACGGGGATTCGATGGCCAGGTCATCCGGATGATGCAGGTCGCATAAAGCCCCCACCTTCTCGTGGATGATTTCCAGTTTCTGGTAAGGGTCAGGCATCTTGCGCAAATCGAGCACGCCCATATCCACGAAGTGCGGTTTGGACTTCTCATCTACACGAACAATCCCGAAGCCAAGGAGATTGGTTCCGGGATCAATTCCGAGTATAGTACGGGATTCAGTCAATCTTGTCAAATCCTGTGTATGGACGAAGAACTTCGGGAATCACGATTCCGTCCGGAGTCTGGCAGAACTCAAGCAGCGCTGCGACCACGCGAGGAAGTGCGAGAGAAGACCCGTTGAGCGTATGCGCCAGCTGAGTCTTGCCGTTCTCGTCGCGATAGCGGAGATGGAGCCTGTTGGACTGGTAAGTCTCAAAATTGGAGACGGAAGAAATCTCCAGCCAGCGCTGCTGGGCGGCGGACCAGAGCTCGAAGTCATAGGTTATGGCAGACGTGAAGGACATATCGCCGCCGCAGAGACGGAGAATCCTGTACTTCAATCCGAGTTTGTTGACTATGGACTCCACGTGCGCGACCATATCGTCAAGGGCCTTGTAGCTGTCTTCGGGTTTTTCTACGCGTACAATCTCCACCTTGTCGAACTGATGCAGACGGTTGAGACCGCGGACGTCCTTGCCGTAAGAGCCGGCCTCCCTGCGGAAACAGGGCGTGTAGGCCGTGAGCCTCTGGGGAATCTCGTTCTGCCCGAGGATAACGTCACGGAAAATGTTGGTGACAGGCACCTCTGCGGTAGGAACCATATAGAAATCATCCAGATTGGCGTGGTACATCTGACCTTCCTTGTCGGGAAGCTGGCCTGTGCCGAATCCGGAATCCTTGTTGACCATCACGGGAGGCTCGACTTCGAGATAACCGTCCTCGGAGTTGCAGTCAAGGAAGAAATTGATGAGAGCGCGCTGCAGTTTCGCGCCCTTGCCCTTGTAAACGGGGAAACCCGCTCCGGTAATCTTCACACCGAGATCGAAGTCTATGATATCATATTTCTTTGCAAGTTCCCAGTGAGGGAGAGCGTCTGCGGCAAGCTTCGGCTCCGGGCCGCCCATCTTCACGACCTCGTTGTCCTCGGCTCCCTTTCCGGGCTTGACGAGGTTGCAAGGGATATTGGGCAGTAGAACTATCTGCTTTTCAAGTTCTGCCGCCGCCTCTTCCATCTTTTCCAGAAGTTCACCGGACCTGCTTTTGAGTTCGGCGACTTCCTTCTTGACGTCTTCCGCCTTATCCTTGAGCCCCTGCTTCATCAGTCCCCCGATTTCAGCGGCCTTCTGCTTCTGGGCGGCGATGATGCCATCACTCTCGGTCTGGAGGGAACGGCGGATGCCGTCGAGTTCAAGAACCCTTTCCACAACGGGACGGGCATCGAAATTCTTGATTTTCAATTTTGCGATGACCGCTTCAGGGTCATCGCGGAGCATTTTTAAAGTCAGCATAGTCTTTCAATCAAAAAAGGACCTACACCTCAATCCCGAAATGTAAGCCCTTGAAATATCTGCGCTCCCCGAGATTAGTTCTCAAAAGGGACGACTGATACGTAAGATTTGTTCTCTTTCTTGCGGGTGAACTTCACTGTTCCGTCAATGAGAGCATAAAGGGTATGATCCTTGCCCATTCCAACATTCGTGCTGGGATTGTGAACAGTTCCCCTCTGGCGGACGATAATGTTGCCGGCCTTAACGACCTCGCCACCGAATTTCTTGAGTCCAAGGCGCTTGCTTTGTGACTCACGACCGTTCTTAGAACTTGATTGACCTTTCTTGTGTGCCATAATCTTTACCCTTTTTAAGCGATTTCGTTAATCTTGATTTTGGTGAGCAGCTGACGGTGTCCGTTGCATTTCTGGAATCCCTTGTGGGGAATCTTCTTGAACACAAGAACCTTGTCTGCACGCGCTTCATCATCGATGACGGAAGCCTTGACGACGGCGCCTTTCACGTAAGGGGCACCAACCTTTACCTTTCCCTCGTTTTCGAGGAGGAGAACCTTGTTGAACTCCACGTCGGCGCCTTTGGCCTCGGGGAGTCTCTGAACGAAGATTTCGTTGCCAGCCTCTACTTTGAACTGCTGGCCTGCAATTTCTACGATTGCGAACATTTCAATAAACTGTTTTTAAGTTTCAACCGCAAGCGTCTGCCCTAAAATGCAGCTCTTTATCAATGGCTTAACGGCTATCTGGTATTTTGGACTGCAAAAATAGCGATTTTTTTTCTATCAGACAAATAATTTTGTATTTTTGCGTAAAACAATAATGTTATATGGAAATTCCTTTCAATTATTCATCCCCCGTCACGGGGAAATACTTCATAGGCCGGAAAAAGGAGGTTGTCATTCTGTCCAATCTGCTCTCACAGGGAGAGAGCGTCACGATATACTCCCCTCCCAAAACGGGAAAGAATTCCCTCCTACAGCAGTCTCTGCTGAAAATGAAAACTTCCGGCAAGGCATTCTCTTTCTGCGAGTTCTCCCTGACCAATATACGCAGCATCGGGGATTTTGCCACAGGATTGGCCGCCAGCATCATCAGGAGCCTTGCAACCACCCCGGATGAATACGAAGAATTCATAAGGAAATATCTCTCAGGCACCCATTTCGTTTTCGACCCCGAACAGTTCGAGTCCAAAGGCAGCATACTGTCCCTCAACTGGGATATAGACTTCGATGACGTCAGGGCAGTCCTTTCGCTGCCCTACAGGCTTTCGTCCGAAAGGAACGGGAATCTTATCATTACCATACACGATTTCCAGAACATACTTCTTGCAGAGAACGGGGACCGTCTTTGCAGGACCTTCGACAGCGTAATGAAAGAATACGCCAACAAACTGTGTTCGTTCGTGTTTCTGGGCTCGGAAGTGAATGCAATGAAGGAAATATTCGTCCACCACGGATATTTCCATAAGACAGTCAGCAGATTGGAAATGGAGGACATCGATGTCCGCGAAGTCATTGATTTCGCGGTGAGCGGATTTTTAACCAGCGGAAAGGTCGTGGACAGGGACCTGATGCTCGGCATTTGCAATCTCTTCCACGGAAACATCTGGTACATAAGCCACTTCTGCTCCATTTGCGATTCCCTGTCGAAAGGATACATAATGGAGCCTGTCCTGATTGAGTCCCTCAACACACTGATGTCCGTGCACGAACCCGCGTTCAAGTCTGCAATGAACGGCCTCACGACTTTCCAGGTCTGCCTGCTCCGCGCCGTTCTTGAAGGAAACACCCGTTTCAGCAGCAGCGAAGTGATTCAGAAGTACGGACTTAATTCCTCCGCCAACGTAAGAAGACTCAAGGATGCCCTTTGCAAAAAGGAAATCATCACCTTTGATGACAAGGACAGTCCCAGAATCCTCGATCCCCTGTTCGAATACTGGCTTTCAAAGAAATATTTCCACATAAATTAAGAAACTGCTCCAAGATGAAGAAAAGAATCGCAGTGCTCACCGGTGCCGGCGTAAGCGCCGAAAGCGGTCTGGGCACATACAGAGACAACGGCGGCCTGTGGGACAACTATGACCCTATGGAGGTCGCATCAATAGAAGGTTGGTACCGCAACCGGAAACTGGTGCTCGACTTTTACAATATGCAGCGGGCTAAACTTGCGGAGGCCAGCCCAAATGAGGCCCACAGGCTCATCGCATCCCTTGAAAACGGGTATGCCGTGGATGTCATCACCCAGAACGTCGATAACCTGCACGAACGGGCCGGTTCCACCCACGTAGTCCACCTTCACGGGGAAGCCACGAAGGTCAGGCCGGAAAACACCTTCAACGACGAAGACGGATTCAGCGAGAAATATGTATTCGACATCGGATATGAGGAAGTGAATCCCGGTGACAAAGGCGCCAACGGTGTCCAGCTCAGACCCCATATCGTTTTCTTCGGCGAGGCTGTCCCGAAGATGGAGCAGGCGATAGGCATAGTGGAAAAGGCGGATATTATTCTGATTGTGGGCACTTCGCTGCAGGTCTATCCCGCAGCCGGACTCTACCGCTACGCCTCACCGGAGGCCGCCATATACGTCATAGATCCCGCTGACGTGCCGCTGTTCGAGCCAAGAATCCGCCACATCCGCAAGGTTGCGACCGAAGGAATGAAGGATTTTATTGATATTTTGAAATAATTTTCTACCTTTGCAGTCCATTTGAAGAAAAAGGGGGTGATACAAGCATGATTATCGTACCGGTAAAGGAAGGTGAGAATATCGAAAGGGCTCTCAAGAAGTTCAAGAGAAAGTTCGAGAAGACCGGCGCTGTCCGCGAAATGCGCGCACGCAAGAATTTCGAGAAACCTTCAGAGATCAAGCGCAAGGCTATGCAGAAGGCTATCTACGTGCAGCATCTGCGCCTTCAGGACGAGCAGTAATTGCCCGGACAGGCAAAATATAAGGGAGAAGATGAAAAACGTCTTCTCCCTGTTTTTTATGCTATCGCGCTTACTCCCCCGTCTGGTCGTTCCGGTAT
>JAKSKJ010000160.1 GCA_024401795.1 Bacteroidales bacterium
TGATAGGCAGAAAATGTGCATTCCGCGGCGTTCTGCGCCTCGAATATAACGACGGGACATCCGAGGTGTTCGGCACCGACACGAAACATTGGAAGGCCGGGATTGCCGGTCCTGTCACCCACGCCGCAATCTTCGACGGAGAAGAATATGACGCCCGCATCCCCCAGGGATACGACACTCCGAAGCATCTCGGAACACCTGAAATCAACGAGGAATTCCAAGGAGAGATAATCCCCACCGACGGAGCTGAAATATATATGCGCCGCGACCTTACGCTCAAGCCTGTAAAGGCCTATGTATGGGAAGGTGTCGACGGCGAGAGCGATGAAGCCTACGGCACGGTCCGCGTATGCGCCGAATTCAATCCCGGGACCGATATGACAGTCCTTCCGGGCCAGACCCTGATAGTGGACTTCGGACAGAACTGCGCGGGTGTGCCTTCATTCGTGTTCAACGCGCCCGAAGGCACCGTGATGACCTGTCTGCCGGCCGAGCTCCTTAATGACGGGAACGGCGCGAAGGAACGCGGAATGGACGGTCCTGAAGGCAGTTGCCACAGACTCAACCTCCGCATCCCGAATGACGGAATGATTCTCAAATACACCTTCGCGGAATCGAAGGAGCCCGTCTCATTCACCCCCAGATACACCTTCTTCGGTTACAGGTACATCTCCGTCACCACCACAGATGAGCTCATCATAAAGTCCGTAACATCCATCCCCGTGACCTCCATAAGCGAGAGCATCGAGGCAGGCACCATCGTCACTGGAAACGAACTCATCAACAAACTGATATCCAACACCGTATGGGGCCAGCGCTCCAATTATCTGTCAGTCAGCACCGACTGCCCCCAGCGCAACGAGCGTCTCGGTTGGACAGCCGACACCCAGGTATTCACCGAAACCGGAACCTTCTTCGCCAACACCGACAGATTCTTCCACAAATGGATGCGCGACATGCGTGACAGCCAGGGCGAAGCCGGCGGCTTCCCGGGAGTCGCGCCCACTGCCCAGTATGGCGGCGAGTTCACGCGCGTCGGATGGTCCGATGCCGGCATCATAGTGCCCTGGACCATCTGGAAACAATACGGAGACAATTCCATAGTGGATGAGAACTGGGACGCGATGATGCGCCTCATAACCCATCTTGACGAAACAAAGTATGACCACAACGCCCTGATCGAGGAGAACAGGAACTACCAGTGGGCCGACTGGCTCAGCTACGAGGCTCTCGAGTCCTGCAGCGGCAGAGGCTTCACCAAATACGTGGACGGCAAGCGCAAGCCTCTCCCCGAGACAGTCATCTGGTGGAACTGCCTCAATGCCTGCTACTGGGCAATGGATGCAGGAATGATGAAGGATATGGCCGCGGCCACGGGACGTGATGCCACAGCATTGGCCGAAATGGAAGAAAGGGCCAAGGATTATATCAGGACTTCCTTCCTCAACCCTGACGGCACTTTCAAGCTGGAAATCCTCAACACGATGCAGACTCCCGCCCTCTTCACCCTCAAGTTGGGTCTGGTTGAAGGAGAGGCGAAGGATAATGTGATTGCCAGACTGCGCAAGAATTTCGAAGATCACGGGAACTGCCTCCAGACAGGTTTCCTGGGCACTTCGATACTTATGAAGACACTCACGGACAACGGAATGGTGGACGTCGCCTACGAACTCCTGTTCCAGCGCAAGAACCCCAGCTGGCTGTATTCGGTAGATAACGGAGCGACAACAATATGGGAAAGATGGGACAGCTACACCATCGAGAAGGGAATGGGTCCCAAGGGTATGAACAGCTTCAACCACTATGCCTACGGTGCCGTCTGCGCCTGGATATGGGAGACAGCCGCCGGTATCGAGGCCGACACCGCCTGCCCGGGATTCAAGCACATCATAATGAAGCCGGTTCCTGACCGCAGACTGGGTTCCATCAAGGCGGAATACAAATCAGCCGCAGGCCTCATCAGGAGTGAATGGGCATACGAGGGCGACAACTGGAACTGGTCATTCACCATTCCTGAAGGCTCCACGGCATCCGTCACCCTGCCCGACGGCAGCGAAACCAAAGAATACGACGCCGGCACTTATCAGATCAGTTTAATTCTGTAATCCAATTGACCGTACTCAAACGCATACAGTTGTTCCTGTGCCTCACCCTCGCATTACCGCTCGAGTGCCCGGCCCAGAGCACCGATGTCCCGGTCATCGGAGCGCAGGTATTCATCGAACCCGGCAGGACCGCCGGGGAGATTGACAATTATTTCCGCATCCTCCACGACAGCGGGATGGAAGTCGCGCGCATAAGGCTGTTCGAATCCCATATGAGGCGGGATGAGGGGGAATGGGATTATTCCCTTTACGACGAGGCTTTCCTCTGCGCCGGCAAATATGGCATAAAACTTTTCGCCACGCTTTTCCCCGAAGCCTCGGACGGGAACACTGACGTCGGAGGGTTCAAGATTCCCACGGACGCCGCACATCAGGAAAGGATCGGAAACTACATCGCACACGTTGTCCCGCACTTCCAGGACTTCCCGGCGATGTACACCTGGGTGCTCCAGAACGAACCCGGAGGCAGCGGGAACAGGAATGCCCAGACCGCTTATCTCGAGTGGATCGCCTCCGAGGTGCAGAAATACGACAAAATCCATTACCGTCAGGTCAATCCTCACCAGATTCTTGACTTCATCCCGGAATACGACTTCACCGCCTACCGCCGTTTCCTGACATCCCTCGGGGCCTCAATGCATCCGAGCTGGCATTTCGG
>JAKSKJ010000161.1 GCA_024401795.1 Bacteroidales bacterium
AAGCGTCGCGAAAAAGAGGAGAAACGCCTGCAGAAAGAGGAGGAGATGAAGAAAAATGGTGGAAAATCAACGCTTGGAGGCATATTCGACAGCATCAGCGATTCGCTGTTCGGATCTGAAAATGACCAGGAAAATGAAATATAACGACTATGAACGATCTTAGATTCATACCCGAAAACTGGGTTCCGGAGAACTCCAACATAAAAGCGATAGGTGTAGGCGGCGGAGGTCAGAATGCCGTTACCTATATGTATAACCAGCATATCGAAGGCTGCACATTCGTCGTCTGCAACACGGACCCGCAAGCCCTCGAGGACAGCAACGTGCCCGTAAAGATAAAACTGGGCAAAGGGCTTGGAGCAGGATGTGATCCGATAAAGGGGCGAAATGCCGCAGAAGAGGCCGTAGATGAAATTGCGGAGAAAGTGCTTGACAACGGCACGGAAATGCTCTTCGTGACAGCTGGAATGGGAGGCGGAACGGGCACAGGAGCAGCTCCAGTGATTGCCGCAATGGCGAAGAAACGCGGCATTCTCACCGTGGGCGTAGTCACCATACCCTTCCAGAACGAGGGCAAGGAAGCCATTCAGAAAGCCATCAACGGAATACGCGAACTGGAGAAGAACGTGGATTCACTGCTGGTCATAGACAATGAGAAACTCTATGAGGTTTACGGCGATATGCTGGCAAAGGATGCATATCCCAAGGCAGATGAGATTCTGGCTACCGCCGTCCGCGGAATAGTGGAGATCATCAAGAAGAAAGGCTATGTGAACGTGGATATGGAAGATGTCAAGACTATGATGAAGGACAGCGGAGTAGCCTTGATGGGCATAGGCACAGGAACAGGGGAAAACAGACTCGAAGATGCAGTGCACGATGCGGTCATTTCTCCCCTGCTCAATGATTTTGACCTGAAGACAGCAAAGAACATTCTCGTCAACGTAACCTCAGGATACAACGAGCACGGACTTTTGATGAAGGACCTCGCCCAGATCGACAAACTTATCGAAAGCTACACAGGCAGTGCAAGCCGTTTCAAACGTGGTATCGTATATGAAATGGATGAGGATTTCGGCGACAAGGTAAGCATTACCGTCATAGCCACCGGTTTCACTATGGAAAGCCTGCACGGTGTGACTGACAAGAGTCTGGGAAATGTCATAGAATTGGATTCAGATTATGAATATACCCCTGACCCTGACGTGATAAAAGAGGTCTCCAGCAACGTGAAGATAGGTCCGAGCGATATGCGCAACGAACGCCGTTTCAATTTCACACAGGCACCCGAACTTTGCAACTGGGAAGGGGCGGCTCTCGGCGACCTGGAGCACACGCCCGCAATCAAACGAATAAAACACAACTAGATATGAGCACAGAAAGAAGAACAAGGGTGAGATTCGCCCCGTCACCTACCGGTCCCCTGCATATGGGCGGTGTACGTACGGCTTTGTACAATTATCTGTACGCCAAGAAAAGGGGCGGAGATTTCATCATCCGCATAGAAGACACCGACTCGCAGAGATTTGTCCCCGGGGCGGAAGCGTATATAATCGAAGCGCTGCGCTGGTGCGGCATCATCCCTGACGAAGGAGTCGATATGGCAACCGGGGCCGTCGTAGAGGAAAAATCGGACAAACATCCGCACGCGCCATACCGCCAGAGCCAGAGACGCGGACTGTACCGCGCCTATGCCGAACAGCTTGTTTCTGCAGGATGGGCCTACTATGCATTCGATACCGCAGAAGAACTTTCGTCCGCACGTACGGCTGCTGAGTCGCAGGGACAGACCTTCATATACAATGCCGTAACCCGCAAGGGACTGCGCAATTCACTGACATTGCCCGCTTCCGAAGTGGAGGAATTGTTGAACGGGCGGACGGACTGGACCATAAGGTTCAAAATGCCGGAAGGCCGCATAGTCGCAATGGACGATATGATACGCGGGCACGTGGAGGTGAACACCGACACTCTCGATGACAAGGTGCTGTGGAAACGTGCGGATGAACTGCCGACCTACCACCTTGCCAACATCGTGGACGACCATCTGATGGAAATCACGGAAGTCATACGCGGAGAGGAATGGCTTCCTTCCCTGCCCTTGCACTATCTGCTCTATGAGGCATTCGGGTGGCAGGATACGATGCCACGTTTCGCACATCTTCCGCTGCTGCTGAAACCTGTCGGAAACGGTAAGCTCAGCAAGCGTGACGGAGACAAGATGGGGTTCCCTGTCTTTCCTCTGAATTGGAAGAATTCGGAAGGTGAAACGTATCACGGCTATCGTGAAGACGGATATTTCCCCGAGGCCTTCGTAAATCTCCTCGCTATGCTCGGATGGAATCCGGGGACTGAACAGGAAATTTTCTCGATGGAGCAACTCATCGAGGCATTCTCCATCGAGCACGTCAGCAAGTCCGGAGCCAAATTCAATCCTGACAAGGCCAAATGGTACAACAAGGAATACCTCCGTATGAAATCGGACGAGGAGCTGGCGACGTTGTTCGAACCAGTCCTCGCTGATCACGGAGTCAAGGCCGACCACGCCTATGTGGTGCGTGTATGCGGTCTCATCAAGGAAAGAGCCACCTTCGTGGCCGATTTCTGGAACATAGCTTCATATCTTTTCGTAGCACCTGAGACGTACAACGAAAAGGATGTGGCAAAATTCTGGCACCCCGAGAATTATGAACTTGCCTTCAAGGTGGCCGATAAAATATATTCGGACGGCGTGGAAGCGGG
>JAKSKJ010000162.1 GCA_024401795.1 Bacteroidales bacterium
CTGTCGGCCTACACGGACGTGGATGTGGTCATATTCAGAATCACGTTTGCCGTCCTCTGCCTCGCCGGAATCATTCTGGACAAAGACTGGAGCGAAACCGTTATGGGGCTGCTTCTGTTGGGGTATCTTATTATGTGGATATGCGTCCCCGCCGCGAAAACGGTGGAGCAGAAATGCCAGCTTCACGGCAAACCCATTTCCGTGAATGACTTCAGCCGGGATGCGGCCCAGACCTCCTATAACAGCGGTTCATCCGACAGGAAGCCTGCTCCCGCCGTCAGTATGGCCGGACGCATCTGCCTCATTGTCCTCGGAGTGCTGATGCTGTTTACCGGATCGGGTATGATTATCGGTTGTGCGGCCTTCGATATGATTCCGGGCATTGTGCACAATTTTGTGGATGATATTGAAGCCTTATCCATCATCGATACAATATTCTCCACAAGCGTCACTGTGTCTCTCACAATTTCGACGATACTGCTCGCGCTGTGGAACATCTATTCCGGAGTGCTGCTGATATTCAACCTCAACTCACCGAAATGGCGTCCCGGGCTGATTCTGATTCTGACGTTCCTGCTGTCGATGCTGGCATTCTTCATCTTCGTGGTGCGTGCAGTACTTAACGTTCCTATGCTGTTCTAAAGCGTCTGACCTCCTATGAACTCGCGCATTATCGATGTCGGCGGAATCGCGGCGATTTCCGCCGGCTTCAGCGCCGTGACGTGCGAGAGCAGGTCTATCAGTTCCACAGCCTTTCCGTGTGCCGGAGAAGCCTCGGACACGCCGTACAACAGAGGCTCGGCATAATACTTGAGCAAAGGCATATCGTAGAGGGTCGAGGAATTGAACACTATGTCGGCGTTCTCCTCATAAGGGAAAATGTTGCGGGTCTCGCCGCGACGCACCGACGGCCAGCGGAGGATGTTGTCCTCCGGACTGATGCCTCTGGTGCGGTTGTCCCTGACTATGCGGCGGAGCAGCCTCTTGTCGGTCGTGGAATAATGCACCTTCTCCCCTCCGGGAAGCGCAGTGAGGGCGGAGATATATACCTTGAATATCCTGTCCTGATCCACGGACGGGGTGAGAGCCGGATTGAGAGCGTGGATGCCTTCCATAAAAAGCACGTCACCGTCCTCCAACTTCATTTTCCTGCCTTCGAACACCTGACGGCCCTCTATGAAATCGAATCTGGGGAGTTCCACTTCCCTGCCCGCCAGAAGGTCATTCAACTGATTGCCAAGTAGTTCCACATCCATCGCTTCCAGTGCCTCGAAATCGAATTCTCCGTTCTCGTCGCGGGGAGTCTTCTCTCTGGGCACGAAATAGTTGTCGAGTTCTATGACCTTAGGGATGAGACCTACGGCCACACACTGCTGGGCTATGCGGTGGGAAGATGAGGTCTTCCCGCTTGAGGAAGGCCCGGACATCATCACGATTCTCTTCCTGTCGTGGTTCCAGAAAATCTGGTCTGCCACCTCGGCATATTTCCTCTCCTGCCGCGCCTCGCAGATGTTGATAAGTTTAATTCCGAAACCCGTCTCCAGAGCCTCATTCACCTTTTCCATAGAATCGATGCCGATTGCACAGCACCAATCCCTGTATTCCTGCCTCGCGGCTTCAATCTTTGTCATAGTATCTCTTTTATGAATTTTCCCGTTACCGAATCCGGATTGTCCGCCACTTCCTCCGGTGTGCCCGTTGCAATTACCATACCGCCGCGCCTGCCGCCGTCAGGGCCCATATCAATCAGATAGTCCACCTCCTTGAGCACGTCCAGATTGTGTTCTATGATGATGACGGTATTGCCCTGATCGACAAGTTTGTGCAACACGTCCATAAGGGCTCTGATGTCTTTCAGATGAAGTCCCGTAGTGGGCTCGTCCAGCATATAAAGAGTGCTTCCGGTGGCTTTCTTGGAGAGTTCCGCCGCCAGTTTCATCCGCTGGCTCTCTCCTCCCGACAAAGTGACCGAGGACTGCCCCAGGCGTATGTAACCGAGTCCCACGTCCACCATCGCCTTCAGTTTGGGGGCGATTCCGGGGTGGCTTCTGAAGAACTCATACGCCTCGGCCACCGACATCTCGAGCACGTCGTTTATATTTTTGCCCCTGTACCTGACGGCAAGGGTATCTTCCTTGTAGCGCTTCCCTCCGCACTGATCGCAGACCACGTTGACGGAAGGCAGAAAGTTCATCTCTATCACCTTGATTCCCGCTCCCTTGCATTCTTCGCAGCGGCCTCCGGCCACGTTGAAGGAGAAGCGTCCCGCCTTGAATCCGCGCACCTTGGCGTCCGGAGTCTCTTCGAACAGGGTACGGATGTCGTTGAACACTCCGGTAAAAGTGGCGGGGTTGGACCTCGGGCTGCGTCCTATCGGACTCTGGTCTATCTCTATGACTTTGTCTATGTTCTGCAGGCCGGCTGTTTCCCCGTATGGCAGGGGCTTCTGCTTCATATGGTAGAACTGCCCCTTCAGAATGGGCATCAGGGTCTCGTTGATGAGGCTGGACTTGCCGCTGCCGCTCACCCCGCTGATACCAATCATACAGCCCAGAGGAAATTCGACGTCAACGTTCCGCAGATTGTTGCCCGACGCGCCGCTCAACCGGAGGAATTTCCCGTTACCGGGCCGGCGTACTGTCCCGGTGGCCGGTGCCCCGTCTTCTTTTTTAGGACAGGGGGCGTCGGCGCAAGGCCGCCATTCGCCATCGTTTCCGGTGGCCGGTGCC
>JAKSKJ010000163.1 GCA_024401795.1 Bacteroidales bacterium
TGGATGAAGCGAGACGCGAGGCTGAGGACATAGTTAAAGGAGCCGGGAAGCAGGTTGAAAAGACAATCCGTGTAATAAAGGAAACCAAGGCCGACAAAGAAAAGACCAAAGCCGCCAGGATGGAGCTGCAGGGCTTTATGGATGCCATAGCGCAGAAAAAGAGCCGGGATGCATACATCGAGAAGAAACTGGAGAAACTTGAAAGGAGAAAGGGAAAACAAAGTGCGCGCAGCGAATCCGGAGTGCGCAAATCGGAACCCCTCAAGGTAGGAGAGAAAGTCCGGGTCACGGAAAGCGGAGTGGTAGGAGAAGTCTCCAAGGTCTCCAACAAATCCGTCACCCTGATAATCGGAAGCATATCGAGCACAATGTCACCCGACAAGGTCGAACGCATTTCGTCCAATGAATTCCGCGAAGCCGTCCGCAAGGATTTCAAGCCGGCATACGAACAGCGTGACGTGGCCGTCACCGCGCGCAGAATGAATTTCAAACCCGAGATAGACATCCGAGGGGAGAGGCTGACCGATGCCCTGGACATTGTCACGCACTTTATAGATGATGCAATTATGCTCAGTATGGGGACCGTCCGCATAATCCACGGCAAGGGCACGGGTGTTCTGCACGAGGAGATTCAGAAATATCTCCGCTCCGTTCCGGGCATCAGGGCCGTCAGGGATGAGGATATCCGCCAGGGAGGCACCGGCGTGACCATTGTGGAAATAGAATAAAACCGGAAATTATTAAGTTCAACAATAAGATATTTAACTATGAAAAAAGTAATCATCGCAGCCGCGGCGCTGCTCATCAGTTTCAATTCATTCGCACAGTTCGGCATCATCGCCGGTCTCACTTCGTCATCGACAAACATTAAAAGCGCATACGCTGACTTGGAAAGCAAGTCCATTGCCCTTTATCACGTGGGTGTCACAGCCAAATTCGATCTTGGAGGAGTGTTCGCCATTCAGCCTTCCCTCATCTACAACGTCAAGGGAGCCAAACTGGCCGATTTCGACCTCGGGACAATCGATTTCAGGACAGGTTTCATCGAGCTCCCCGTGCAGATTCAAGCCGGTGTCCCCATCGGTTCCCTTCTCAGAATCTATGGCATCGCCGAACCCTTCATAGGATATGCAGTATCCAACAAAGTATCGGGCAAAACTTTTGAAGACAACTGGGCCAACGTTTCCAGCAAGTTCGAGTATGGCGTGGGTCTTGGCGCAGGCGTGGAACTGTTCAGTCACCTGCAGCTGTCCGTCCGCTATTTCTGGAACCTCGGGAACGTATATGACTTCAGTTGGAAAACCGTATCCAACGCACCGAACGGCAAGTGCAACGGTATCACTGCCTCTCTCGCCTTCCTCTTCTGATTCGCGGTCGGTTGGAGTACCGCCGACATCAGTAATACATCGGTATGAAAGCGGCGGGGAAGTATTCCACAATTGTGGACGCCCCGTCGAAGACTACCGTAATTACGTCGAAAAAGATTTCCGCATTTCCGAACTTGCCCCTCCCCACGGTCGCGAGGAAGCGGCTGGCGGCGGCTACTATGTTCTTTTGCTTGACGCGATTGACATTCACCTCCGGCGGAGCCTGACAGGGAGCCGTGCGCGACTTGACCTCTACAAAATGCAGTCCGTCCGGGCCGAGACTGACAATATCCAGTTCCACCCGGCCTCCTCTCCAGTTTCTGGCAAGAATCAGATGACCCAGATTCTCCAGATACCGGCAGGCTTCATCCTCCCCTCTTTTTCCGGTGGCGGGTCGTGAAGACATCCGCTCCGTCATTCTTCCTTTCTCCATCTCAAAAATTTACTGTCAAAAGTCATTCACCCTTCAGGACGTGATCCGTCAGGAATGCCCGGACACGGGCAGTGTATTCGGCGGGATAATCGGGGAAGGCACGGGAATGGGCGGAGCCGGGAGCAATCCAGATTTCCCGGTAACCGCTGGTCTTTGCATTGTAGTTCTCCCAAGCCATCCTCACCGGCACAAGCTGGTCTGCATCTCCGTGGATGAACAGCATAGGTTTGGAACATCTGGCCAACTGAGCGACACTTGAAGCCTCGTACAGATTCACTCCGTATCTCCTCTCACATATTTCCGCGGCACTGCGGACAAATGTGGAATCCCTGTGCAGGTACTTGTCGGACGCAAAAACAATCTCCTCCCAGGCGTTGGTATATCCGCAATCCTCTATGAAGCCCCGGACGTAATCCGGCGTGTTTTCCCCGCTTGCCATCATCACCGCCGCGGCACCCATTGATTCGCCGTGGAACACCTGGAGAGTATCCGCAAAAAGCCCGTGGGCGAACCCGGACCATTCCAACAGGTCCAGCCTGTCTTTCCATCCCATTTGGGTATATTCCCCTCCACTGCGGTAATGGTGCCTGAGAGAAGGCATCAGCACGTTGAATCCCAGAGAATCACGATACATTCTGGCCAGCATCATCACATTGTAGGGCCCGGCATTGTATCCGTGCACCACAATGGCCGTGTGTTCCGACTGAGCCGACGCCCACATTGCGTGAAGACGGCATCCGTCAATCTCCATAACGGTGTCGCGCATAATGCCACGGCTATGGAGGGAATCGGCCCAATGCATCAGCCCGGGCATCAGGGCCTCCCACCTGTCACGGTTCCTGACAGTCTCCTTTTCAATCCTTGCAGGAGTCCTAGGCGCTGCCAATCCCCAACTGACCAGAGCGGAAG
>JAKSKJ010000164.1 GCA_024401795.1 Bacteroidales bacterium
TCCCAGGATATGAAGTTCTGGTGGCCCCAGTGCGAGACCATCATCGCATCCCTTTATGCGTACAAACTCACCGGAGATGACAGATATCTCGAGATTCACAAAGCCGCCAATGACTGGGCTTTCGGGCATTTTGCCGACAAGGAATACGGCGAGTGGTACGGCTATCTGCACCGCGACGGCACAGTTGCGCAGCCTGCGAAGGGCAACATCTTCAAAGGGCCTTTCCACGTTCCCAGAATGATGATCAAGGCCGCCCTGCTCTGCAATGAGATTCTTAAGTAGATTTTTCGCGCCCGCCATCTCCCTGCTCCTGCTTTCCTGCACCGGCGGGGAGAAGGTCATTCAGATGCCATCCCTCGACGGCATCGGTCTGTCCGGGCATTATGCCGGGCAAATCGGCGAAAGGCTGTTCGTGGCCGGAGGCTGCAATTTCCCGGACAAGCCTCTCACGGAAGGCGGCAGGAAAGCATTCCACGACGAGATATGGGCTCTTGGTGACAAAGGATGGGACCTTATGGGCACGCTTCCCGAACCATCCGCCTATGGTGCATACCTCTGCTCCGGTGACGGAATCCTGATAATGGGCGGAGCCAACGCGAACGGTTCGCTCGACAAAGTCCTGCTGCTTTCGGCCGAAAACGGCGTTGAGGAACTTGACCCGTTGCCCAAGCCTCTGGAACAGGCAGCGTGGTACGACGACGGTGAAAGGCTCTTTCTGGCAGGCGGCCTGTCAAACGGTGAAGCATCGCTTGACATCCTCGAATACGGTGACGGGAATTGGAGTGTCATCGGCACCCTCCCCCGCCCCATCGTGCAGGGAGTGGCCACAATGTCCGGAGACACACTTTTCATCTGGGGAGGATTCGACCCTTCGGCCAATGAAGCCGTAACGGGAGCCTGCGCCCTGAATCTCAAGACGGGAGAATGGTCCTTCCGCGAAACGGACATCACCTTCGTGGGCTCCGCTCCGCTTGACGGATATGCCATTGGAGGCTGCGACCCCGAAATTTTCACCAACGCTCTCGGCCTTTCCGGTGAAGAACTTCACGATTACCGGATTCAAGCCCCGGAATATTACAGGTTCCGAGGGGAACTGCTTCAATTCAAGGACGGCGGATGGACACGGGTCGCATCATCACCGCACCTCGCCCGCGCCGGAGCCGCCGCGGCATTCTGGCAGGGCGGCATAGTATCAGTCGGAGGCGAGCTCAAACCCGGCGTCCGCACTCCGGAAGTATGGATGATAACACTGAACAATAAATGAAAACAGATTCGAAACCTTCAAAAATCTACCCCTGGATAGTCGTAGCGCTTCTCTGGGTGGTGGCGCTTCTCAACTATATGGACAGGCAGATGCTTTCCACTATGAGGGAAGCGATGCAGATAGACATTTCCGAGTTGGAGTCTGCCGTCAACTTCGGCAGGCTTATGGCCATTTTCCTGTGGATTTACGGGTGTATCAGCCCGTTTGCCGGAGCCGTTGCCGACCGCATCAGCCGCAAATGGCTGATTGTGGCATCCCTTGGCGTGTGGTCAACAGTCACCCTGCTGATGGGGCACTGCAGCACCTTCAACCAGATTTACTGGCTCCGCGCCATTATGGGCATAAGTGAAGCTTTGTACATCCCTGCCGCACTGTCTCTCATAGCCGATTACTTTACCGGATCCGCCAGAAGCCTTGCCATCGGAATCCATATGACCGGTCTGTATATAGGTCAGGCTGTCGGAGGGTTCGGTGCCAGACTTGCCGAGGCCTACTCATGGCAGCAGACTTTCCATTGGTTCGGAATCATAGGTGTAGCCTACGCCGTAGTGCTCATCTTTGCCCTTCACGATAAGGTTCGTACTCAGGTTGAAGACAATTCCGAAAAAATCAGCGTTGGGAAGGAATCAATTTTCAAGAGTTTCGCTCTCGTATTCTCAAACGTGGCATTCTGGATAATCCTGTTCTTCTTCGCGTCAGTATCTCTTCCCGGATGGGCTACAAAGAACTGGCTGCCTACTCTGTTCGCTGACAGCCTTGGCATCCCTATGGCTCAGGCCGGTCCCATATCGACAATCACCATTGCCGCCTCTTCATTCATCGGAGTGCTTGTAGGAGGTTCAATGTCAGACAAATGGGTCAAGAGGAATCTCCGCGGGAGGATCTATACCAGTTCCATCGGAATGGCGCTGATGATTCCGGCTCTGATATTCATCGGCGTCGGCCACGGAATGGCCGCCGCTGTCTGCGCCGGCCTCTGCTTCGGTATAGGTTACGGTATGGTTGACACCAACAATATGCCGATTCTCTGCCAGTTCGTTCCTGCGAAGAACAGGGCTACGGCATACGGCCTTATGAATATGACCGGAGTCTTTATGGGAGCTGTCATCACCAAGTTGCTCGGCAAATGGGCCGACCAGGGGAACCTCGGTCTCGGCTTCGCCCTTATGGCAGCAGTCATAACAGTTGCCCTCCTGCTCCAGCTTCTGGTCCTCCGGCCCGCATCCGACGACAAGCAATGATTACTTTTGCAATGCCGGCCGGGACAAAGACTCCTGAAAGGTGGCTAGCCGCCCTCGGCTCTAGAGGGAGGGGCCCAAGCTTGCTTGGGAGGGCCTGGTCACCTGAAGGAGACTTTGTCCCAGCCGGCAACAAACCACGAATACTATGGCAAATCTGAAAGACAACAAGTATTATCAGCTGGCCCTTGAATTCATCAGGGC
>JAKSKJ010000165.1 GCA_024401795.1 Bacteroidales bacterium
GACTTGACCTGATCGCCGAAACGGCTGGAGTCGGATTTGGCGAAAGAATAATTCTTGAGGGGAATGATGAGTTCCTGCCTTGTGAAGTCTATCCGCTGAAGGTCGAGAGTGGTGTCACGATATTTCTTCACGTTGGTTTCCTTGTAATTGGAACCGTTGAAGAGCGTGAACGTGAGATAATCCTTGTTCCCGGACACCCTGATGGTGGAAGAGTCCGCCATAGTGACGGTGGTGTTTCCGTCCTTGCCGGTATGGTCATACACCATCACGTCATACATCATTCCGTCGTCCCCCTGCTCGTTGACCCGCATAATGTAGCCCTCGATGCCGTCGTAGAATGTTCCCGAAGGTATTTTTATCTCCTCCTTTGTGTGTATGATGTCGTCACGGAGAGTGTATATCTCGTTGTACGCCTTGGGGACCAGATTGTTCCCGGAGAAGAAAGCTCCTACCGTGATGGCCGCGGCAGTGACGCCGAGAGGGACGAACACCCTGGCCAGCGAGATGCCGGCAGCCTTGATTGCCATAAGTTCATTGTTCTCTCCCAACTGGCCCACAAGCATCATCGAAGCCAGCAGTGTGGAGAGAGGAAGAGCCAGGGGAAGGATTGTGCACCCACCCCAGAAAAGGAACTCCGCAATCACTATGAGGTCCAGGCCCTTTCCCACCAGTTCATCGATGTACAGCCACAGGAACTGCATCATAAGGATGAACACGACTATCAGCAGGATCGCTATGAACGGTCCCAGAAAAGCCTTGAGTATGAACTTGTCGAGTTTCTTCACTTACTTTTTCATAATCTCCAGTGCGGCGGCGAGTCCGTTGACGTCGCGTCCGCCGGCGGTAGCCATCGAAGCCTGTCCGCCACCACCTCCCTGTATGCATTTCGCGGCCTCACGGATGGTTTGCCCGGCATTGCGGCCCGCCTTCACAAGGTCATTCGAGTACGCCAGAACAAGATTGGGCTTATTCTCAAAGGCAAATGCCCCAGCGAATATCGTATTCTCCGTCTGTTTCTGCACAAGTGCGGCGATGGAGCGCACAAGCACGGGGTTGCGCTTGGTTTCCGTGTATTCCACAACTTTGATGCCGCCAATTTCCTTTGCTTCGGCGACGAGTTTTTCCGCGAGGATGGAAGCGCGCTTCTTTTCGTCCTCCTCGGCAGTCTTGCGGTACTGGGCATTGTCTTCCAGCAGCCTTGCAAGCGCGGAGACGACGTTGACGGGATTGCCAAGCATCATTTTCAACTGCTTGATGGTGCTCTCCATCCCGAGGAACCTGAGGTCTGCGGAACCTGCGGTTACGGCCTCGATGCGGCGTACACCAGCCGCGATTGCGGATTCGCTCACAATCTTGAACTGGCCGATGGTTCCCGTGGCATTGGTATGACAGCCGCCGCAGAGCTCGACGCTGGGGCCGAACTTCACCACGCGCACCCTGTCTCCGTACTTCTCGCCGAACAGGGCGATGGCACCCATCTCCCTGGCCTGCTCCATCGTGGCTTTCCTGACCTCTTCGAGAGGATAGTTCTGACGAATCATCTGATTCACACGGGTCTCCACCATAAGTATCTGCTCGTCGGAGAGCTTCTCATAATGGGAGAAATCGAAGCGGAAGCTCCTGTCGCTGACGAATGAGCCCTTCTGCTCCACGTGAGGGCCGAGAATCTCGCGGAGAGCCTGGTCCAGCAGGTGGGTGCAGGAGTGGTTGTTGGCTATCTTCTGCCTGCGCTCGGCATCTACCTCAAGGGTGAAATAACCCCTGCAGTTCTGAGGCAGCTTCTCTGCAATGTGCACAGTAAGGTTGTTCTCCTTGACGGTGTTGAGAATGTTTATGACTTCGCCGTCCTCGCTTATGATGCGTCCGGTGTCGCCGACCTCACCACCCATCTCACCGTAGAAAGGAGTGTGGTCGAACACAAGCTGAAGCATCTCCCTGTTCTTCTGAACCACCGTGCGCTGCTTCAGGAGGCGCACCTCCGTGCAGGTCGTCTTGTCGTATCCGAGGAAGCTGCTCTCGCCGGGCCAGTATTCCACCCAATCACCGAACTCGTTTGCGGTGGCGTTGCGGGCACGCTCCTTCTGTTTCTGCAGTTCAACGTTGAAGCCGTCCATATCGACCGTGAATCCGTTCTCGGAAGCAATCAGCTGCGTGAGGTCGATGGGGAAGCCGTAGGTGTCGTAAAGGAGGAAGGCGTCTTCGCCCCGAACCGTCTTGTCCGTGCTGTCCCTGAGGGCCTCCATATGCTCCGTGAGATACTTGATGCCCCTGTCCAGAGTGCGGAGGAAGGCCATTTCCTCCTCGCGGATGACGGATTCTATGAGGTTCTGCTGCCTCGTCAGTTCGGGATAGGCCTCGCCCATATCGTCCACCAACTGAGGTACGAGACGGCAGAGGAAGGGTTCGTTGAATCCGAGGAAGGTGTATCCGTAACGCACGGCACGACGCAGGATTCTCCTTATCACGTAGCCGGCCTTCACGTTGCTGGGGAGCTGACCGTCGGCAATGGAGAAGCTGATGGCCCTGATGTGGTCGGCAATAACCCGCATCGCCACGTCCGCCTCCCTGTTCTCGCCGTATCTGTGGCCGGAGAACTCGCCTATCTTCGCGAGCATTCCGGAAAAGACGTCGGAGTCGTAGTTGCTGTTCTTGCCCTGAAGCACGGCACACAGACGCTCGAA
>JAKSKJ010000166.1 GCA_024401795.1 Bacteroidales bacterium
CTCCAGGCGCGGGCATCGCAGGCGCGGGCTCCGCCGAAGTCGAGGGGATTGTAGGCGTCACGGAAACTGAAGTCCGCGTCGGTTCCGTTGAACCATCCCTTTTCGCGGGCGAATGATATCACGTCCGGTGCAAAAAGGCAATTCTCGGGGTCATTCTGCGGGAAGCGGGTGATTCTTGCCTGATTGGCGTGCGCACAGACGTATCCGTCCGGAATGCGGCGCGCCACCCAGACTATGCCTTTGTTGTCCGGGCCCTTGCCCACAAGGTCCATCACCCAGGCTTCTTCCCTGTCCGCAATGCTGAATGTCTCCCCTCCGGAGGGGTAGCCGTATTCATTGGCAAGGGAAACGATGGTCTGAATTGCCTCACGGGCCGTGACCGCCCTTTGCAGCGTTATGTAGATCAGCGAGCCGTAATCCATTATTCCGGTGGTGTCCACCTGCTCCCAGCGTCCTCCCCAGGTAGTCTCCCCTATGATGAGCTGATGCTCGTTCATATTGCCGACCGTCTGGAAGGTATGGGCGGCCTGGCGTATCTCCCCGAGGGGTTTGGAAGTGTCCCATTCCGTGATGCGGAGCATCTCTCCGGGCTTGTGGTCCGCCGCCTTGCGGAAATAGAGTTCCCCGAAAAGCGAATGGGAATCAGCGGCATAGGAAACCATACAGGAACCGTCCGCACTCGCAGCTTTGGTAACAATAACGTTTGTACAGGCAAACGCGCGCGCCCCCGCCACCAGCAAAAGCGCCGCAATCAGATATGGGATTTTTCTCATTTCTTATTAAATTTGCAGTGTATGATACACAAAGTTATAAAATATCTTTTCATTTGCCTACTTTTTGTCGCTCCGGCGAGCCTGTTCGCACAGGAGTTGAGCGAGGAGGAGATGAACCGCGAGAAAAAATTCCGCGAAAGCATAGACAAAATGGTGGAAAACTACGAGAATGACCTCAAGTTGGAAGATTGGCAGGTCTTCTATGTGGACTCCATCCTGACCCACGACTTCACCGCCCTGACAGAGGAACTTCAGCAGATGAACAAGGCCAAGGTGGAGAATCCGGACCTGTACCAGATGTCTCAGGACAAATGGATGGAGCAGATGTATAACGCCTTCCGGAAGGTACTGGACGACAAGCAATGGGCAAAGTACCTCAAGAACGGTGCTTCAAAAGACAAGAAGGGCAGAGATAAAAGGGCAGCTAACAGAAATTCGAAATGATAAGGGAAGACATTGACAGAATCGTCTCGGAAATCGAGGCGCTTAAGTGCAAGACACAGAAAGAAGTGGAGGAAGCGAGAGTCCGTTTCCTCGGCAAGAAAGGCGAGATTACGGCACTCTTCGATGAGTTCAGGACCGTTGACAAAGCCATCAAGGCGGAGTTCGGCCGGCCTCTCAACGAATTGAAGCAGAAAGCCCTCTCCCGCATAGAAGAACTCAAGGAGAATGTAGTGGCCGACACCTCGGCAAACGGTCCGAAGCAGGACCTGAGCATGCCGGGAGAACCGGTGGCTCTCGGCTCCAGACATCCTGTCTCGATTGTGCGTCAGGAGATAGTGGACATCTTCCGCAAATTCGGCTACGACGTGGCGGAAGGGCCCGAGATCGAGGATGACTATCACGTGTTCGAGGCACTGAATTTCCCTCCCAATCATCCGGCCCGCGATATGCAGGACACGTTCTTCGTGTCGGCAGGGCACCTCAATCCCCTGCTGCTCAGGACGCACACTTCCAGCGTTCAGGTACGCTCGATGGAGAGTATGAAGCTTCCCATCCGGGTGATTTGCCCGGGACGCGTATTCCGCAACGAAGCCATCAGCGCACGCGCGCACTGCATATTCCATCAGGTGGAAGGACTTTACATCGATGAGAACGTGACTTTCGCCGACCTCAAGCAGGCCATCCTCCTGTTCGCCCGCGAAATGTTCGGGCCCGAAACGCAAATCAGGATGAGGCCGTCCTACTTCCCCTTCACGGAGCCTTCCGCTGAAGTGGATGTAAGCTGCAACATCTGCCACGGCAAGGGATGCAACATCTGCAAGGGCACCGGCTGGCTGGAGATTCTGGGATGCGGGATGGTGGACCCCAACGTTCTGGAAGCTTCCGGCATAGACTCGAAGAAATACAGCGGATTCGCTTTCGGTATGGGTCTGGAAAGAATTGCGATGCTCAAATGGCAGGTAAACGACCTCCGGCACTACTTCGAGAACGATATGCGCTTCCTGCAGGAATTCGCAACAGCCCCGGAAGTCTGATATTTCAGTAGAGATTTGTTGGATTTTTTTTGGAGATTGCAAATTTCGTTGTATATTTGCAATCCCAATCGCGGAAATAGCTCAGTTGGTAGAGCGCAACCTTGCCAAGGTTGAGGTCGCGGGTCCGAATCCCGTTTTCCGCTCCAAAGCCACTCTCACACGGGTGGCATTTGATTTAGAAGGAAGCATTTGGTAAAACGAATGTGGTGAGACTGGAGGGGTGGGTGAGTGGCTGAAACCACCGGTTTGCTAAACCGACGTACTGAGCAATTGGTACCACGAGTTCGAATCTCGTCCCCTCCGCTGATATGTGCCTCACACTAACGTGTGGGGCATTTTTGTATAATAATATCCCAAATAGTATCCCAATTTGGTTGGTAAATCTGCAAATAAAGTTACTCGCAGTTATATATCT
>JAKSKJ010000167.1 GCA_024401795.1 Bacteroidales bacterium
TCCGGACGCTGGTCCGGCCCCCAGTTCCTCACCTTCAAATTGTAGGAAGGAATGGAATCATCCTCCCTGATTTCATCGATGGATATGTCTTTTTCGCTGTCTTCATCTCCGGACGACGAAGGGGAATCGTCCAGGACAGGGTTTTCCTCAAGTTCGGCACGTATCTTCTGCTCCAGCTCCTGAATCGGCAATTCTATCAGTTTGATTGTCTGAATCTGGAGAGGAGAAAGCTTCTGTGTCTGCTTGAGTTCCAGTCCCTGTTTGATCATAGGCTACAAAACAGGTTGCACCTTGAGGGAATCAGCACCGGACACATAATCTCCGGGCAAGGAAGGGTATTTGAATTTTTCCCTCACAATGAAAGCGGAAGGGTATTCCGGTTGAATTGTCCTGAGTGTGGCAAGAGCCTCCGAACGGGTGCGGTAATCACCTACCGTCACCTTGAAATTGGGGCTGTCGAATGTCCTGTAGGCAGGAATATCGGGATGCGCTTCCTCAAAACGGGACAGTATTGCAGAAGAGGCTTCACGGGCATCCTGACTGTTGTCAAAGTATATTCTTACCCTGTATCCGTCATATTCCGACAACTCGTTGTCCGCAATCCTTCCTTTCACGGTGCCCCATACGGCCAGGGTCTGCATCACGTTCACAGACTCCGGCATTGCACCGAAGATCCCCTTCTGCATCAGGACCGAATCGACGGGAGCCTTGAAGTTCGTCTGGGCATATAACGCACAAGTTACGGACACGAATGCCAGGAGCATTGTCAATTTTTTCTTCATTCCTTTTTCAGCAACTTTTCAAGTGACACATCTTTGATAGCAATATCCTTGCCAATGCCCGACTTCAATGACACTCTGGCAGACACATCTACGGTGAACTTGCTGAAATCATTGTCTTTCAGGACTGACAGCAGCTGCCAAGGGTTGAATCCGTCTATCAGCTTGCCTTTGACGGGAATCACATAAACCCTGTCCGACTGCCCGTCCACCATCAGCTGGTCAGCGGTAATCCTGATGCAGGGCTGTCCGTCCATCTTCAATGTGCCTTCCATATCCTGGAGCGTGAAGGCGATGACGGGGTTCCTGATGCCCAGTTCTATGGTGGCGTACAGTTCGCTCGTCCCTCTGGGAGTGATCGAGATGATATTGAAGTTGGTGACCGCAATATCGTTGATGGAGGCGCTGCAACCTGCGAAAAGAGTGATGCAGGCACTCAATATTATAATAAGCTTCTTCATATCCGATACGCAAAGATAACGAAAAATCTCTATCTTTGCCCCTTGTATGAAAAAGGTATATATAGAGACTTACGGTTGCCAGATGAACGTCAATGACACCGAAGTCGTTTTCTCCATACTCGGGAAGGCGGGATATGAACGCACGGAAAGCATTGACGAGGCGGATGTGATAATGGCCAACACCTGCTCCGTCAGGGACAACGCCGAACAGAGAATCCACGGCAGGATAGAGCAGTTCAACCTTCAGAAGCGCACCCGCAAAGTCACTGTGGGCATACTGGGGTGTATGGCGGAGCGGCTCAAGGGAGACCTTCTCGACTCCGGAAAGGTTGACGTGGTGGCGGGTCCCGACGCCTACCGGAACCTCCCGGCCCTGCTTGAAGCGGCTTCCGAGGGGCATCCCCAGATGGACGTCACACTGTCGAAAGAGGAGACTTATGGGGACATTTCCCCCGTCAGGATTGACAAGAACGGCGTTTCGGCCTTCATATCCATCATGCGCGGTTGCAACAACGTCTGTTCCTACTGCGTCGTTCCCTACACCAGAGGTGCCGAGAGGAGCAGAGACTGCCGCAGCATAGTCCGGGAGGCCTGCGAATGCGGCACGAAAGGCTACAAGGAACTGACGCTCCTCGGGCAGAACGTGGATTCATACAATTTTGAGGGCACCACTTTCGCACAGCTTCTGGCAATGGTGGCCGAGGCCTGCCCCGACGTACGTGTGCGCTTCTCCACCTCCAACCCGCAGGATATCTCGGATGAGGTGCTGTACACGATGTCGGCCTACCCGAACATCTGCCACCACATTCATCTTCCCGTCCAGTCGGGCTCCAACAGGATTCTGGAGAAAATGCGCCGCCGCTACACCAGGGAATGGTATCTCGACAGAGTGGCCAGAATACGCTCCATAATGCCGGATTGCGCCATCACCACCGACGTGATTGCAGGATTCTGCTCCGAAACGGAAGAAGACCACAAGGACACGCTGAGCCTGTTTGAGAAAGTACGGTTCGACGCCGCATATATGTTCTATTATTCCGAAAGACCCGGTACTCTGGCCGCCCGGAAATATCCGGATGACGTGGATATCGACACCAAGACGCGCCGCCTGGAGGAAATCATTGCGCTGCAGAACAAACTGAGTCTGGAAAGCAACCGGCGCGATGTGGGCAAATGCTTCGACGTGCTTGTGGAAGGGCCTTCCAAGAAAGGGCAGTCGCAGCTCTGCGGCCGCACCGGCACGGGCAAGATGTGCGTCTGGGAAGACAGCGCGCACAAGGCCGGCGACCACGTCCGCGTCAAGGTCACGGACTGCACCCAGGCCACACTCCTCTGCAAACTATAATTTTTGGATCAGGGGGC
>JAKSKJ010000168.1 GCA_024401795.1 Bacteroidales bacterium
CTGGCGGCTTGCGGACAGAAAGACTGGAAAGACAGCAGCCTCCCGGCAGAGGAAAGGGCCGCCCTGCTTCTCAGGGAAATGACTCTGGAAGAGAAAGTGGGACAGATGTGTATGTACGTAGGTCCCTGCTACGTCGAGCCGGGCCACGGCTCCGCCCACAAGAACATCGACGCCGAGGATGCCAATCTCGGCAATCCGGACGTAGCCGGAAAGGTACGCGACGGCAAGGTCGGTTCCTTCCTGCACGTGCTTTCCTGCGCGGAAGCGGTTTCGCTCCAGAAGATGGCTCAGGAGAGCCGCCTTGGCATTCCCCTGATATTCGGCATTGATGCCATACACGGCAGCGGCCTGATTGCAGGCAGCACGGTCTATCCCACAAACATAGGAATGGCTTCATCATTCCACCCCGAAATGATGGAAAGAATCGGTGCGGAAACAGCCGAAGAGATGCGCTACACCGGACTGCACTGGACTTTTGCCCCGAATCTTGACGTAGCGCTCGACCCGCGCTGGGGGCGCATCGGCGAGACTTTCGGAGAAGATCCGTACCTCGTGGGCGAGATGGGAAAATATTCGATATGGGGGCTTCAGGGGCGCGACGGATACGGTGCCGGCAACGTAATGGCCTGCGCCAAGCATCTTATCGCCGGAGGTCAGCCCAACGGCGGCATCAATGCCGCACCCATGGACCTCTCCGAACGCAAGCTGCGTGAAATTTTCCTCCCTCCCTTCGAGAAGGCCGTCAAGGAAGGCAACGTAGGCTCGGTGATGGCCGCCCACAATGACGTAAACGGTGTTCCCTGCCACGGCAACAAATGGATACTCAAGGACATACTGCGCGACGAACTCGGCTTCAAGGGTACGGTGGTGAGCGACTGGATGGACATAGAGAGGATGCACCTCTTCCATCACTGGCTTCCTTCCCTGGATGAAGCGTTCAAGGTATCCCTGGAAGCGGGGATTGACACTCATATGCAGGGTCCCGACTACTTTGAGTCCATCATAGACGGCGTGCATAGCGGCAGAATACCTATGAAGATGGTCGATGCCGCCGTCACCAACATTCTTGTCGCCAAATTCCGCCTCGGACTGTTCGAGAATCCCGTTCCCGAACTTCACGAAGAAGGCACGTTCCCGGAGAGCATCGCTGCGCACCGCCAGACCGCCCTGGAGGCCGCACGCGAGACCATCGTCCTCCTCAAGAACGACGGCACGCTTCCCCTGTCCAACCCGGGGCGCATCTTTGTCTGCGGCCCCAATGCCGACAGCCAGACAATACTCGGCGACTGGGCCGTTCCCCAGAAGGATGATGACGTAATCACCGCTCTGGAAGGAATCAGGGAAATGACGTCAAACATAGACGTGATGGACTTTGACGGTATGATAGAGCATATCACACCCGCCACCATAGCCCGTGCCGTCGCAAAAGCCCGCACGGCATCGGTCAACGTTCTGGTACTCGGCGAGAACTCCGAGCGCTACTCCGTGTTCGGACGCACCACGGGAGAAAACTGCGACCGCGACAACCTGAATTTCCCCGGTATGCAGGAAGAGCTTCTCGAAGCCGTAGCCGCTACGGGCAAACCCACGGTTCTTGTGCTTCTCAACGGCCGCCCGCTCAGCATCAGATGGGCCAGCCAGAACGTAAATGCCATAGTGGAAGCCTGGGAACCCGGAATGCTCGGAGGCCGCGCCATCGCCGAAGTGCTCTGGGGCAAGGTCAATCCTTCCGGAAAACTCCCGGTCACGATTCCCTACAACGAAGGCCAGATTCCCACCGTGTATTATTACAAGCCTATGCAGTACTCACGCAAATTCGTCTGGTCGCCGACAGGATGCCTCTATCCTTTCGGTTTCGGCCTGAGTTACACCAGCTATGAATACGGCAAGCCCGTACTGGACGGAAGGACAGTGAGCGTGGACGTCACCAATACCGGCAAAATGGACGGAACGGAAATCGTCCAGCTCTACATCCGCGACGAATACGCCTCCGTCACCCGCCCTGTCAAGGAACTCAAGGGCTTCGAACGCGTGGATCTCAAGGCGGGAGAGACCAAAACCGTCTCCTTCGATATCACAGATGATATGCTCGCCTGTTGGGGCATCGAAAACAAATGGAGCGTGGAACCCGGTGATTTCACCATAATGGTGGGCTCTTCATCCGATGACATAGACCTCCAAAGCGTGACGCTCACAATCTGATTTTTATGAAACGTCCGTTCATCATCATTGCCGCACTGCTGTCGTTGAGTCTGCCTCTCAGCGCCAAAAACGACATCCTTGCCGATTTCGCCAACCCGCCGAAGGAATACCGCCCGAGGGTATGGTGGCATTGGATGAACGGCAACATCACCGAAGACGGTATCCGCAAGGACATAGAGTGGATGAACGAAGCCGGGATTGTGGGTTTCCACATTTTCGATGCCGGATTTGACACCCCGCAAATAGTGGACGAAAGGCTTCCATATATGAGCGAAGGATGGAAAAAAGCGTTCAACCTTGCCCTCGACCTGGCAGACTCCCTCGATATGGAGGTTTCCATCACCAGTTCGCCCGGCTGGAGCCTGACAGGAGGGCCCTGGGTAA
>JAKSKJ010000169.1 GCA_024401795.1 Bacteroidales bacterium
CAACTGTTCGGGTTGTTCAAATAATTGTTATATTTGTAGGTTACAAGTTTACAGGGACTATGCATATCGCCATCGCAGGAAATATAGGCAGCGGCAAGACGACCCTCACGAGGATGCTGGCCGCCCGCTATGGCTGGATACCCAGGTACGAGTCGGTGGATTTCAATCCGTACCTGTCGGATTTCTATGAGGATATGGAGAGGTGGTCCTTCAATCTGCAGATATACTTCCTGAACAAGCGTTTCAAGGATGTGGTGGATATAGCCGGGACGGATGACATCATAGTGCAGGACAGGACGATATACGAGGATGCGAGGATTTTTGCTCCCAATCTCCGCGATATGGGCCTTATGAGCACCAGGGATTTCGAGAACTACTCGGACCTTTTCGAACTGATGATGTCGCTTGTAGGGATGCCGGACCTGCTCATTTATCTGCGCTCCTCCCTGCCGAACCTGATTGCGCAGATTCAGAAACGCGGAAGGGAATACGAGCAGAGCATAAGCATCGACTATCTCGCCGGACTCAACGAGAAGTATGAGAAATGGATAAAGGACTACAAGGGCAAGTTGCTGATTGTGGATGCTGACAAGTATAAATTCGGAGACCGCCCGGAGGATTTCGATGCTGTGACCAATATGATAGACGCCCAACTTTTCGGGCTTTTCCATCAGGCTGACTAATTTTTGCCGTTTATGATGACAGGAAGGCTTACTATAATAGATTTTGTCGAAAAGTACACCGGAATGTACCCGGACAAGACTTTCCTCAGGGAGAAAGTCGGTGACAGGTGGGTTGAGACTTCTTATGCAAGCACCCATAGGGAAGGTATGGTCTTCGGAGCCGGATTGATGTCCCTCGGCCTCGCCAAGGGCGACAAGGTGTCCCTCATTTCCGAAGGCCGCAACCAATGGATTTTCTCGGAACTCGGGATTCTGTATGCCGGAGGTGTCAACGTTCCCCTGTCATTCAAGCTGGAGTCGGACAATGACCTTATGTTCAGGATAAACCACTCCGATTCCAGATTTGTGGTGGCCTCCGAAAGTCAGATTGAAAAGGTGCGTCGTGTGCTGGAGAGCTGCCCTGCCGTGGAGAAGGTTATAGTGCTGGACGATATCCCGCTCGCAAAGAATGAGATACATTTCAGTGAAGTCCGGGAGGCCGGCCTGAAATATATGCAGGAACATCCCGGTGCGATAGAGGCGAGAATGAAGGAAGTCGGTCCGGATGACTATGCCAACATAAGCTATACTTCCGGCACCACCGCGGATCCCAAGGGAATACTCCTGACCCACCGGAATTACACGGCCAACATCGAGCAATGCCATTCGGTGGTGTATGTCGCCCCTGATTCCGTGATGCTCATCATCCTGCCGCTGGACCATTGCTTCGCGCACGTGGCCGGTTTCTATTTCATGATGAGCGCCGGCGGAAGCATAGCTACGGTACCCGGAGGAAAGAGCGCTGTCACTATGCTCAAGAACATTCCCATTGCCATCAGGGAGACGAGGCCTCACGTGATGTTGTCCGTTCCCGCCATCTCGCGCAATTTCCGCAAGAACATCGAGGCCGGCGTGAAGAAGAAGGGACCGAAGGTCGAGAAGCTCTACAATTTCGCCCTCGACAACGCCATCAAATATAACAGGGAGTATTACAATATGGGCAAGCCCTGCATCCGTCTCTGGTGGAGGGGCATCCTCAAAGCGGTTTTCGACAAACTGGTGTTCAAGGGCATCAGGGAGAGTTTCGGAGGCCGTATGCAGTTCTTCATAGGCGGCGGAGCCCTGCTCGACATAGAACTCCAGCGCTATTTCTGCGCCATCGGAATGCCGATATTCCAGGGATACGGGCTTTCCGAAGCAACTCCCGTTATCTGTTCAAACGCTGTCGGGCACGCCCGTTTCGGCTCTTCCGGCCGCACCGTGGAGCCTATGGACATCAGGATATGCGATGAGAACGGCGTCGAACTCCCTCACGGGCAGACGGGAGAGATTGTAATCAGGGGGGAGAATGTGATGGCGGGTTACTGGAAGAATCCCGAGGCCACGTCCAAGACTATAGTTGACGGCTGGCTCCATACCGGAGACCGCGGTTATATCTGTGAAGAAAATCCCCGTTATCTGTATGTCACGGGCAGATTCAAAAGCCTGTTGATTTCTTCAGACGGCGAGAAATATTCTCCCGAAGGGTACGAGGACAGTCTTGCCGACGGTTCCAAATACATTGATGCCTCTGTGTTGTACAACAATCAGAGCCCCTACACCGTTGTACTTGTGGTCCCCAACAGGAATACACTTGCCGACGCCGCCAGGAAGAAGGGGTTTGAACCGGGAAGCGAGGCGGGCAGGAAGTTTATGCTCGACTTGATTCAGAAAGAGGTTGACGCCTATCGTCCCGGCGGACGCAAACAGGGCCTGTTCCCCGAAAAATGGCTGCCTGCGGCAATAATTGTGGCCGACGAGCCCTTCACCGAGCAGAACGGAATGCTCAACACAACGGCCAAGATGGTGCGCCGCAAGGTCGAGAAGCATTATGCCGACCGCATTGAGTATGCAATGACCCCGGAAGG
>JAKSKJ010000017.1 GCA_024401795.1 Bacteroidales bacterium
AATCATCCACAGTGTCCGTATTTTTAATCATTGTGCCCACTGACTGGAAGCCGTAGCCCGTCATATAATGGGCGTGGCCGTCGCCGCAGGAAGGCATCACAAGGCCTTGATCCGTGTAGTCTATCACCTGAGTCCTGCCTTCTTCCACAAATACCGCAGCACTCTCCCTGTCACCCACGAAGATGTACTTGCCGTCTTTAACTGCGAACGCCTCCGCGAGTTCATAGTTGTCAGATGTGAAGACTTTGCCATAGACCACAAGGTCAGCGCTGACCTTCTCCGGTGTCAGAGCCTTTGAAACGCTGAAGGTTGCACCCGTATTGTCGATGAGTGTAACGGTAAGAACGGCATCATTCGTATAACCGGGGACTGTCTGAAGAATAATTACTGCGGGATTCTTTGTCACCTTTCCGTCTGCACCGAATTCGGGATTCTTCACCTTGATTTTCCAGGATGAGGCATTGTCGCTCTTCGTCGCGACAGCCGTCTCTGTCCCCAAATTGCAGGACACCTCCGCTTTGATGGCGGCATAAGTGTCTTTTGTGACACAAGGCGCGAGTATCAGTTCCATCTCGTCTCCGGCCTCCACGGTCTGCTTCCCGGAATCCTTGATTTGGATTCGGGACGCCGCCTGCTCCTGAAGAGCCTTGATATCTTCCTTGATCAGTGTGTCATCGTACTTCTGGCATCCTGCGACACAAAGCAGGACTGCAAGACAAAAAAGTGTTCTTTTCATCATTATCTTTAAAATATTTCCTAAAATTAATGGCTACAGAATCTTCACCGTCCCATCTTCCGACACCTCGATGGTGTCCCCGGTCTTGACAGTGTCCAGAAATTCCCGGCCCAGCTGGTCGATGGCAATCAGGTTGCTGTGCTCCCAAACGACGGACAGGATTACTCCCGCCCCGGCCAGAGAGTCTATGTGCTCCGAGAACAGCAGACAAGCGGGATTGATGCCCATCGAGCAGATGACCTGAAGAACCATTCCACCGGTCGTGGACCCTATGGTCTGAGGCAGGCACAGAGCCTTCCCCGTGATGTTCTTCTGGAAAATGTCGGGATTGTTCTGGTCTGCGACAATCACCTTGCTGGCGTGAGAAAGAGCCGAACTCTGGAATGTTGCAAGAGTGTTGACCCCCTGATGTGACACAACGGCTTCGCCCTTGTAGTATCCGCCGTTTATAACGCGTCCTTTGAATTCTTTCATAGTTTAGTCCTCCTTTCCCGTTATGATGTCGAGAAGCTCGTCATCCTTGTAATACCTTGCAATTGAATATGTACGCAGCTTGTTGGAGCAGGTCATAATCCTCCTTTTCTTTGTGAGGGGATTGGACGTGTACATAAGCGGGCAGATGGTCGTCACCCTGGCCCCGGTCTTCATCAGCTGAGCATATTTCTCAGTCTTCACGAATTCCTCCCTCACAGGAGGGGCCGTGCACAGAACGGTCTGGCAAGCCACTTTCTTCCTGCCCTTTGACCTGAGTGCGGATATGATTCTGTCCGCCCATTCCTCCAACTGAACCTTGGAAAGATGAGGACACCCGATGAATGCAAGTGTTCCTTCCTTGTCGGGATCCTTCCACATCACGGGATAAGACTTGTAAATCCGCTCGAGTTCGGCATCATCTATGACGTATTCCTTATAGCCTTCCGCAAGAAGGGTCTCTCCCTGTTCCTTCGCTTCGGGAGTCACCTTGTCGATGTGATACAGTCCGACTGCTCCGTTGGATGCGGTGGCGGCGCCGAAATCCTTGAGGTACGCCTTGCACTCGTCGGTCAGTTCGGTACCTATCCATTTGTCAAGACCCACCACATAAGGAACGTCTTCCATCACCTTGATTCCGATGGCGGAGCCGAGAATCTGGGGAATGGGTTTTTTTGTCGTATTGACAGTGACCTTCCATCTGGCCTTTCTTCCCTCATCGGTGAGCAGACCGAATTTCGGCACGAATCCGACGATGGAGCCGAAGATATCAATCATTCCGGAGTTGCGGTTGCACCTTGCTCCGAGCACCGAGTTGGCGTAATTCACCGCACTGGATTCAGCCCAGGACAGAATGTCCCCCTTTCCGGGGATATTGCCCATCTCGTCGAAATAGCAGGCGCAGCTGAATGCGTCGTCACGGATGAGGCCGAGCTGCTTCAACTGCTTCTCGTATTTGCCCTGTGCTCCGTAAAGAATCTTGGAGAACAGGAATCTGTCAAGAAGATTGCACTTGACGTTCTTGAAATCGACGGGGCTGGGGTCCATTGTGAATCCTTCCTCAACCTTGAGCCCTGCACCGATAAGTTCATCCATCGTCCTGTACACCGGCTTGAGAAGGGAAAGGCCGAAGGACGTGACGAGATGTCCCTGTCCGTGAGTCACTTTCACAAGTTCAGTGGCCTCGAACATATCGCCGTACCTGACGATGGTCTCCATAACCTTGGCCTTGACCTCCCCCTGTTTTCCTTCGAGGATGTCTTTCTGCTCCTGAGTGAGCTTCATCTTGTATTCGTATGCCATATTCCTGTCCTCCTATATTTTCATTGCCACGTCCCAGGCACGCCAGACAGCGGTGCGCAGGTTGCCTACGTGATTGCAGTCACCCACAAGTTTAACTTTTCCCTTGCCCTCGAAGAGAGGCTGGGGCCTGTATCCCATAGATGTGATGACGCTGTCACCCTTTATCTCAAATTCCTTGCCATCCTTGTCAATCACGATGACGCCTTCATCGGTAAATTCCTTGAGCTTGGTGTCGAGATGGACCTCAACCTTGTTGAGTTCAAAGAAGTCCCGGAGGTATGAGCTGTTGGCCAGGCATACTCCCTTGACGGCAATGAGGTCGTTCTTCATCTCCACGATGACGGGAGTCTTGCCGTGACGGTAGAGGTCATAGGCAATCTCGCAACCGGAAAGACCTCCGCCGATGATTATGACTTTCTGTCCCACCTCGGCGCCGCCAAGATACTGGCAGGCCTCGATGGATTTCTCTATGCCCTTGATGCGGGGACGGTTGGCCTTCGCTCCGGTAGCCACCACTATTTCGTCGAAGTCCTTGAGTTCGTCGGCGGACTTCACTTCGGTGTTGAACCGGATTTCTATCTTATGGTCCGCCATCTCTTTCCCGTACCATTTGATGAGTTCCTTGTCCTTCTCCTTGAAATCGGGAGCGGCGGCGTAGTTGAAAACGCCTCCGATTTTGTCCGATTTCTCAAAAATCACAGGCTTGTGGCCTCTGAGGGCAAGCACCCTCGCCGTTTCCATTCCACCGATGCCGGCGCCTATGACGGCAACCTTCTTCGGATGTTTTGCCGCTTTGATTTTATATTTGCAGGACTGCATCGTAGTGGGGTTGACGGCACAGCGTGCCATTCCCATATTGTCGGAAAGGCTCTGGTCGTTGCCGACACCCTTGTAGGATGCCATATTGAAGCAGGCATTGTGGCAGCAGATGCAGGGCCGGATGGAGGCAAGGTCGTCATTCATCAGCTTGGTGACCCACTCGGGATCGGCCAGGAACTGACGGGCGACTCCCATCGCGTCAATCTTTCCTCCGGCGACAGCCTCTGCGGCAATCTCGGGGGTCATCCTTCCGGCACATACCACAGGGATATCGACGAACTTCCTGATGTGTGCCACGTCGTCGAGATTGCAGTTCTGAGGCATATACATAGGCGGATGAGCCCAGTACCAGGCATCATAGGTTCCGTTGTCGCAGTTGAGCATATCGTAACCTGCGTCCTGGAGATATTTGGCAGCCCTTTCGCTCTCTTCCATATCGCGGCCTACCTCGACGTAGTCCTCGCCGGGCATCGCGCCCTTGCCGAAATCCTTGGTCTTGGACACCACCGAATAGCGGAGAGACACCGGGAAATCCTTGCCGCAGACATTCTTGATGGCTTTCACAATCTCCACGGGGAATCTGTAGCGGTTCTCAAAGCTTCCGCCGTATTCGTCGTCGCGCAGATTGGTGTATTTCATAGTGAACTGGTCGAGCAGATAGCCTTCGTGGACGGCGTGAATCTCAACTCCGTCAACACCGGCATCCATACAGAGCTTCGCGGTTTTCGCGAAAGCCTCAACCATCTCGTCTATCTCTTTCTTGGTGAGGGGGCGTGACATACAGCTTTCCTCCCAACGGTTGGGAGTTGCGGAGGCTGAAGCGGTCAGGTAGTCCATATCGAGAATGGGCTTCATAATGAATCCGAGGGCCTTGTTCTTGCAGGCCTTGACCATAATGTCGTTGATGGCCATACTCCTGCCGAAGCCTGCCGTCATCTGGACGAACATCTTGGCTCCGGTCTTGTGGAACTCGTCCATAAACTTCTTGAGTTCCTTGAACTTACCCTTCCCCTGATAGAGCCACTTTCCAAGGATGATATCCCTGATGGGGGCTATTCCGGGAAGAATGAGTCCTACATTGTTCCTGGCCCGCTCAAGAAGAAAATTCGCGGCCTCCTTGTCGAAGTGGTTGGGTTCAAGCCATCCGAAGATGGAAGTTCCTCCCATAGAAGTCATCACAATCCTGTTCTTGATTTCAAGATTGCCTATCTTCCACGGAGTGAACAGGGCATCATACTTTTTGTCCATATTGTTATTGTTTAGTGTTGCCGTTGCAAATCAACCCCGAAGGCGTTTGGGCACTTCGGGGTTCGAGGGTTTTCATTTTATGGTGCTCTGAAGACAGAGTTCATCCATCTGGACCTGATCTATCTTCGAAGGGGATTCTATCATCACGTCGCGACCCTGGTTGTTCTTGGGGAATGCGATGTAGTCGCGGATTGTCTCCTGCCCGCCGAAGAGGGCGCAGATGCGATCGAATCCGAACGCCAATCCTCCGTGAGGAGGTGCGCCGAACTTGAATGCGTTGATGATGAAGCCGAACTTGTATTCCGCTTCTTCCCTGCTGATGCCGAGAACTTCAAACATACGGCTCTGCATATCAGCATTGTGAATACGGATGGAACCGCCGCCGAGCTCCGTTCCGTTGAGAACGAAATCGTAGGCATTCGCGCACACTCGCTCAAGGTCTTCCTTCTTATCGCTGTAGAACCATTTCTCGTGCTCCGGCTTGGGAGAAGTGAACGGGTGGTGCATAGCGTAGAAGCGCTGAGTCTCGTCATCCCATTCGAGAAGAGGGAAATCAACTATCCACAGAGGAGCGAACACCTTGGGATCGCGCAGGCCGAGACGGTTTCCCATCTCTATCCTGAGCACGCCGAGTTGCGTCTGGGTCTTGCGTTTGGGGCCGCACAGAACCAGAATCAGGTCACCGGCCTTTGCCTGAAGAGCGTCGGCCACTGCCTTCAGCTGCTCCGGAGTATAGAACTTGTCTATGCTCGACTTGACAGTGCCGTCGGCGTTCATCTTTATGTAAACGAGACCCTTGGCTCCGACCTGGGGACGCTTCACCCATTCGGTCAGTTCATCGAGCTGCTTGCGGGTGTATTCCGCACATCCGGGCACTGAGATGGCTCCGATGTATTCGCTGCCGTCAAACACACTGAATCCACAACCCTTGACGAGGTCGCTGATTTCGTGTATCTTCATTTCGAAACGCACGTCCGGCTTGTCGGAGCCGTAGTTGTCCATCGCATCATTCCAGGACATTCGGGGAAGAGGGTCGGGAATGTCCACTCCAAGAGCATTCTTGAACATCGACCTCATCATTCCTTCGAAGGTGTCGAGCACATCCTCCTGTTCCACGAAAGACATTTCGCAGTCTATCTGTGTGAATTCGGGCTGACGGTCGGCACGCAAATCCTCGTCCCTGAAGCATCGTACAATCTGGAAATAGCGGTCATAGCCGGCAACCATCAGAAGCTGCTTGAAGGTCTGGGGACTCTGCGGAAGAGCATAGAACTCACCGGGATTCATACGGGAAGGCACCACGAAATCGCGCGCGCCTTCAGGTGTGGACTTGATGAGGTAGGGCGTTTCAATTTCCATAAAGCCCTGTCCGTCAAGATAAGTGCGTACCTCCTGAGCCAGACGGTGCCTGAGAGCGAGGGCTCTCTGCAACGGTGCACGGCGCAGGTCCAGATAACGGTACTTCGCCCTGATATCCTCTCCTCCGTCGGAGACTTCCTCGATGGTGAAGGGAGGGGTCTGAGCCTTGTTCAGGACGGTCAGTTTTTCAATTTTCACCTCAATGTCGCCTGTGGGCATCTTGGGATTCCTGCTCTGACGTTCCACAACCTCGCCTGTAATCCGGATTACCCATTCACGGCCTACGCCAGGGTCTTCCTCGGTCACAAGCTGCGTGATGCCGTAGCGGTCACGCAAATCTATGAATGTCATACCGCCGAGTTTGCGTGCTTTCTGCACCCAACCGGCAAGGGTCACTTTCTGGCCCGCATCTGCAATGCGGAGTTGTCCGCAAGTATGAGTTCTGTACATATTATGTTTTAAAAATTACATTTCGTTGCCAACCTTGCGGGCACGCTCCGGCTTGTCGAGGTTGATTCCGTCGGAGACACCGATTTCAACGAGGATGTTCCATCCGGCGCAGAGATCGACGTACTGCTGGTATTCACCGGCATCGGGCACCACGATAGTCGTGAAAGGCGTCTGTCTGGGGGAGATGGCCACGACGTGCACGTCAGCACCGCCGAACACGGCTTTGTATTTCTCGTACTCGTTTTCGATGGGTTCAACAACGAAAACGATATCTCCCTTTTGCATAACCTCCTCCGGTCCGTGAAGAGCATAGGTTCCTTCAAGGAAGTCGCTCTTGCGGCGGGTTATCTCGTTTGTCTTGAGGGTGAGTTCCTCTGCCACGCCGTCGTTCATACCTGCAAAATAGATGGTGTTGGCACCCTTCACCCATTCCACGATTTCCTCGGGAACGGGAAGCGTGAGAGCCTTCTCAACCTTCTCGGAAAGTCCGGCGAGATCCATAGGTTTTCCGGCCAGATTGCGGACAATGGCCTCGTTGTAGAGAACCTGCTCCACGACGCTCTTGGTGGCGGCGATGGCATTCTCCCATCCGCATTTGAGCACGTAGGTCGAATTGCATTCGTCCTCAAGAGGGGTGTTTTCATTGGCTGTCACGCCGAAACGGCGCTCTATCCCCTTCGCCTTCAAGTTCTTTGCGAGGAGAAGAGTCTCCTTGGTACGCCCGGAGTTGGAAGAAAGCACGACGGTATGGCCCTCAAGCTTGTAGTCGCAACTCTGGGTCGCTCCATCAGTGTGGACAAATTCCTTCACTCCCCAGGTCAATGCCTTGCGGATAGCGTTCTTGGCCGGCATTATGCGGCTCGAACCTTCCCCTGTGAGAAGAAGTTTCCCGCAATTGCGGGCAGATTCTGCGGCGGCAGCCGCTACTTCGGGGTCAAACTTGGAAATTGTGCTTACCGTGTCCATCATTTCGCGGACAAGGTAGAACTTTGAATATTTTTCGTTGTTGAGATTCATAGTAAAGGCTTATTATCTCCTGGATGTGACTTCCTTGGAATACTTGTCGATTTCCGCCATATAGGCATCACCGACGGGAACGTTGTTGCGCTCGCAGAATTCATCATAGACAGCACCCCAAGGCATCGCCTTGAACTCTTCGAGAAGAGTGAGCACCTTGTAGGTCTCGCCTTCGAGTTCGTATTTGCGGATTGTCTCCACAGGCTCAAGAAGAGCGCAGAGCATACATTTCTGAGCAGCACGGCTGCCAATCACGTATGCACCGATGCGGTTGATGGCTCCGTCGAAATAATCAAGTCCGTAGTGAACCCTCTCCAGTGCGCCTGCACGGACGATTTCGAAGAACAAATCCTGTGTAGGGTCGTCCTTGAGGGTAACGTGGTCGGAATCCCAGCGGACCGGACGGCTCACGTGGAGCATAAGTTCAGGCACGAAGTTGAGAAGTGCGCTGACCTTGTCGGCGGGAGACTCGGTGGGATGATAGTGTCCCGTGTCGATTGTGGGAATCTTTCCGTTGGCGGCGGCATAAGCCGTATAGAAATCGTGGCTGCCGACAGTGAAACTCTCAAGTCCGATTCCGAACACCTTGCCCTCGATGCAGTCCTTCATATCGGCCTTCTTCTCGGCAAAAATCCTGTCGAGAGAGTCTTTGAGGTATTCACGGTACATATAATGGTTGACGGAGAAATCCTTGCATCCGTCGTGAACCCATACGTTCATTATACAGGGATCGCCCTGCGCCCTTCCCATAGCGTCGGCGATGTCGCGGCAACGTTTCGTATGCTCAACCCAGAATTCGCGGATGGACTTGTCCGGACTGGAGAGGGTAAGATTCCCGCTCTTGGGATGAGAGAAGGAGGTGGAATTGAAATCAAGGGGAGTCCTGTTCTCCTTTGACCAGTCAATCCAGCCCTGAAAATGCTCTACTCCCACTTTGTCGCGGTCAACGAACTTGCCGCCGAATTCTCCGTAAATCTCGTGGAGATTGAGACGATGGTTTCCGGGAATGAGACTCTTGGCCTTGAGGATGTCGGCACGGAGTTCGTCGATGTTGCGGGCCTTGCCGGGATAGTTTCCCGTGGCCTGGATGCCACCGGACAGGTCTCCTGCACTCTCGAATCCGGCAACGTCATCGGCCTGCCAGCAATGCATCGAAAGATGGAAATTCTGAAGTTGGGCGAGTACCTTCTCGGTATCGATTCCGTATGCGGCATATCTCTCTTTTGCGAGTTCGTACGCCTTCTTTACTGATTCTTTCATTTTGTGCTTGGTTTGAAAATTTTAGTGTCTATGAATTTGTTGATGTCCTTGCGGGACAGCCTGGCCTGAATCATAACGTTGCCGAGAGCTGTTCCCTCGGCAGGTCCGGCCACCACGGTCACGCCGCAGGCATCTGCGGTCATCTGGTTCAGAAGTTCATTCTGTGAGCCCCCTCCGATGATGTGTAGAGCCTCTATCCTGAAAGGTGCTATGGCCTCCAGATTGTGGAACACCTCGGCATATTTGCCCGCGAGCGAGTCATAAATGAGCCTCATTATGTGGGCGTCATCAGCAGGGACCGCAAAGCCGTGATCCTTGCAATATTTGCAGATGGCGGCGGGCATATCGGTGGGAGACGCGAATTCCGGAGCATCGGGGTCTATGAGATCCGCGCTCTTTTCACATTCGGACGCGAGACGGGCTATCTCCGCATAACTGTAGTTCTTGTCTTCGGAACGCCATTTCACGAGGCACTGTTCCAGAAGCCACATTCCGGTGATGTTCTTGAGGAGTCTTGTGGTGCCGCCGACTCCGCCTTCGTTGGTGAAGTTGAGCCGGTACATCTTCTCGTTGATGACGGGTTCCCTGGTCTCGATGCCCATAAGGCTCCAGGTGCCGCTGCTCAGATATGCGAATCCTTCGCTGAGAGCGGGAACCGCCGCCACGGCGCTTCCGGTGTCGTGACCGGCGACGGCAATGACATTAACCTTCCCGAGTCCTGTCTTCTCCGCAAGTTCGGCAGAGAGCCTGCCCACCTTGTCGCCGGGATAGACGACAGACGGGAATCTCTTTGCCTTGACGTGACACACGTTAAGGATATCCTTGTCTATCTTCTTCGTGCGGGGGTCCATCAGAGCGGAAGTGCTCAGAATAGTGTATTCGCAAACAGCCTTGCCGGTAAGAAGATAGGAAACGGCATCGGGCATAAACAGTATCGTCCTGGCATTCTCCAGCGCCTCGGAACCTTCCTTATGCTGGGCATAAAGCTGGAAAACCGAGTTGATGTTCATTATCTGGATGCCGGTACGGCGGTACAGTTCCTCGCGGGGCATCTTTCTGAAGAATTTCTCGGGAATACCTTCGGTATAAGGATCCCTGTAGGAACGGGGAAGTCCCAAAAGTGAGCCGTCCTTGGCAACGCAGACAAAATCCACGCCCCAGGTATCGACACCTATGGATTCCACCTTGACACCTCTCTGCCCGACAATAGTCAGGCCCTTGACGATGTCATCGTAGATCGAATAGATATTCCAGCAATACCGGCCTCCTATCTGGAGAAGCGGAGTGGGGAACCTGTGTATGGTCTCCATCTCAAGCGCTTCTCCGGACACCTTGGCCAGTATCACCCTGCCGCTCGTGGCTCCGAGATCGACAGCGATATAGTTCTTCGCCATAACAACTACTCTTCTTCGTCCTGAGCGGCGTACTCCGCAAGAAGTTTGGTCTGAACGTCACCGGGTACAGGCTGATAGTCGGCAAACTCCATAGTGAAGGTTGCGGAACCTGCAGTGAGAGAACTCAAGGTAGTTGAATAACGGTACAGTTCTGCAAGGGGAACACGCGCCTTGAGGATGGCGAATCCCTTGTCAGCCCCCATATCGCCGAGCATACCGCGACGGTTCTGAAGGTCGGACATAACGGCTCCCTGATACTCTGAAGGAGTCATCACCTCAACGTTGTAGATAGGTTCGAGAATCTTGGGACCCGCATTGCGGAATGCCTCCTTGAATGCATTGCGTCCGGCAATGATGAAGGCGATTTCCTTGGAATCCACCGGGTGCATCTTTCCGTCATATACGAACACGCGGATATCCCGTGCATAAGAGCCGGTGAGAGGGCCTTCCTCCATCTTGCCCTTGATACCCTTGAGAATGGCCGGCATGAAACCGAGGTCGATGGCACCGCCCACAACGCAGTTGTAGAACTCAAGCTTGCCTCCCCATTCCATTTCGGAGATATCCTGAGTCTTGATGTTCAGCTGAGTCTCCTTTCCATCAATCTTGAACTTGGTGTTGAGCTCACCTTCTGCAGGGCAGACGAGCAGATGAACCTCGCCGAACTGACCGGCACCGCCGGACTGCTTCTTGTGACGGTACTGGGCCGTGGCAATCTTCGTGATGGTCTCGCGGTAGGGAACCTTCGGAGCGAAGAGTTCGACCTCAAGCTTATACTCATTGTTGACAAGCCACTTCACCACGTTTATATGCTGCTCACCGTTGCCGCTGAGAATGGTCTGACGCAGTTCCTTGGAATACTCCACAATCACGGTAGGATCGGTGGATGCAATCTTCTTGAGAGCCTCGCCAAGCTTCTGCTCATCCTGCTGCACCTTCGCCTTGATGGCGCAACGGTACTTGGGAGCGGGGAAGGATATCTTGTCGTAGCTGATGCCTGAACCGGGAGCGGAGAGAGTGGTGCTGGACTTTCCGTTCTTCAACTTGACCGCACAGCCGAAATCTCCGGCCTTGAGGACGTTGACCGCCTCTTTCTTGGTGCCCGCCACAGCATAGATGGCGGAAAGGCGCTCCTTGTTCCCGGATGCGGGATCCTCAAGGTCCATACCGCCGGTAATGCTGCCGGACATAACCTTGAAATAAGACACCTCACCGAGGTGCTGTTCCACGTCATTCTTGTAAATGAAGAGGGAAGCGGGGCCGTCAGCCTTGCAGGCGGGAGCGGGAGCAACTTCGCAGAGGAACTCCAAAAGCCTCGCCACTCCGTTGTCGGTCTTTCCGCAAACGCAGAATACGGGATACACCTTGCCCGCCGCGATACCGGCGTTCAGGCCTGCGTGAATCTCTTCATCGGTGAGAGTTCCTTCGTCGAGATACTTCATCATAATCTCGTCGTCGAACTCGGCAACCTTGTCGATAAGCTCCATTCTGGCTTCTTCGGCGCGGTCTGCAAATTCGGCGGGGATATCCTGGGCCTGATTGTTCTTGTAATACTTCATCGTCAGCACATCCACGAATCCGTCATATCCGATACCGGGATTGGCGGGGAACTGAACGTAAGCGAGCTTGGAGCCGAGGGCTTCCTTGAGTTCTCCCTGAATCTTGTCCCAGTCGGCCTTCTCGGAATCCAGCTGATTGACGGCAATTACGAGGGGAATGTTCTTCTCCTCGGCGCGGCGGACGAAACTTTCGGTACCCACCTCGACTCCCTGCTGGGCGTTGACAACGAGAACACCGCTCTCACACACTCTGAATGCGGAATAAGCGCCTCCGATGAAATCATCTGCACCGGGAGCGTCGATGAAATTGATTTTCTTGTCTTTGAACTCAGCATAAAGAGGTGTCGCATAGATTGACCTCTGGTTGAGCTTCTCGAGATCGTCATTGTCGGACATAGTGTTCTTGTCCTCAACCGTTCCCATTCTGGTGATGATTTTGCCCTCATAGAGCATAGCTTCTGCCAACGTGGTCTTGCCGGACTTTGTAGCGCCGAGAAGAACCACGTTGCGGATGTCTTTGGTAGAATACTCTTTCATTTTTGATATTGTTTATTAGTTGAATTGTCGTAGTCTGCGAATTTAAGAATTTTCGCGGTCAATCGCAATAGCATCAATGCTTATTCTGGTCAGGGGTTATTTGCAACCCGGGGGCACTCTTCCCATGTTTAATGTGCCCTCGGGTTGCAAATAACCCCTGACCGGGATAACTATATCGATTTTGAGATTTTCCCCGCCAGTTCCAGGAAAGCGAAACTGTCGGGTCCGGAGCCGAGGGCGGCCGGTTCGCCCGCATCTCCGCTTTCACGTATGCCCTGCACAAGCGGAATCTGTTCCAGAAGGTCGATGCCCAGACTCCCGGCCATGGCGGCACCGCCGTCACGTCCGAATATGTAGTACTTCTCGTCCGGATGTTCCTCCGGAGTGAACCAGGCCATATTCTCCACTATCCCGAGGATTCTGCGGTTGATGCTCCTGTTGCGGAACATATTGGCGCCCTTCTCCACGTCGGCGAGTGCCACGTTCTGGGGCGTGGTGACAATGACCGCCGCCTCCATCGGTATATCCTGTACGAGGCTGATGTGGATGTCGCCCGTTCCGGGAGGCATATCTATGAGAAGAAAATCCAATTCTCCCCACTTTACCTGAAGTATCATCTGCTTGAGAGCATTGCATGCCATCGGACCACGCCAGATGAGCGCCTGCCCACGTTCGGAAAAATATCCTATGCTCATCCACTTCACGCCGTATTTCTCTATGGGGATAATGTATTCTTTTCCGTCTTCCTCCACTGCGGAAGGGGTGATGCCCTCCGTATCGGTCATAGTGGGGACCGAAGGGCCGTAAACGTCGGCATCGGCAAGACCCACCTTATATCCGAGCCGCGACAGGGCACAGGCCAGATTGACGGCAACCGTTGACTTTCCCACACCGCCTTTTCCGGATGCGATGCCTATTATATGTTTCACCCCCTCAAGTTGGGACAAGTCCAAGTCAAGGGTCTTTTTGGAAGAGGCGGGTCCGTCAACCACCACGGCCTCCACTTTATAGTCCTTTATCCCGCCACGGACCAGAGCCGCCTTTGCCGCCCCCACGAGATACTCGGTGAGAGGGTCGCGTTTTTTGGGAAAAGCCAGAGTTACAGTCACTTTCCCTTCCGTAAAAGAAACGCCTTGGACCATACCGAGAGAGACTATGTCCCTGTCCTGCATCGCCGGATGCCTGACTTCCTTCAACAATTCCAGTATCTTTTTCTCTTCCATTGTCGCCTGTTGTAAAAAAATATGGCTTCTACTTCATTACTGACCGTAGAAGCCACTT
>JAKSKJ010000170.1 GCA_024401795.1 Bacteroidales bacterium
CTGGTCAGGGCTTCCGTCAGCATGGGACAGGATGCCACTGTAGGAGGCTCATCAATGGTCGTGGCCCCCACGGGAAAGATTCTCGGCAATATGAAAAGCCGGACCGGAGCATTGGATGTCACCATTGACCCCTCCGTCAAGTACCTTAAACCGGCCGGATTCGGCAATCCTCCCGCGACTCACCCGGAATATATGGAAATAGGCCGCAGACCATGGCTTTACAGACCTGGAGGCAGCGCCATAGTTCTTCCGCTGGAAGAGGCGCCCGCAACCCGGACCTGTGCCCTCGGAGGAATGAAAAGGCTCGTCAGGCGGAGCCCTCTTGCCGCAATTGGAGCGGCAATTGCCATGGATGCTGATGAGATAGGACTTGAACTCACGGTTTCACCCGAAGGCGTCATTCTTCACGAAGGATGCACCCTTGAAAGCATCCTGAAAAAATTCTCCTGCCATACAATTATGAATATGAGATTGACAGGCAGCGGTTGGGACGAAGAGTCGCTGTCAAAACTGGCCGGTCTCATCTTCGCATACGATGCCGGGAACCATGTTTACGTAAGTTCCGGCGACCGGACTGCACTTTCAATCTTCGCCGGATTCTCTCCCTCCACAACGAGATGCCTTGAAGGTTCCGTCAAGGATGCCGTTGATACCGGATGCAGTATGGTTCTTCTGGACGGGTTCTCCGCGGAAGCTATCAAGCAAGCACACGATGAAGGCCTGCGCTGCATCGTCTGCGGCAGAAGCCGCAAGGCGGACAAACTTTTTGCATTGGGATTTGATACCGTTGTCATAAAGGATTTCAGATGAGCAAATTCAAGGGCGGATTATTTCTCAAAGTCGTACTGGCCATAGCATGTGGCGCATTACTGGGCATAGTGGCACCGGAATGGGTCGTGCGTATATTGAAGACATTCAATGTACTGTTTGCGCAGCTGCTCAAATTCATAATTCCGCTGTTGATTCTCGGCCTCGTGACCCCGGCCATAGCCAACGTAGGACGCGGTGCGGGCAAGATGCTTCTTTCAGTATTGGTAATTGCCTACTGTTCCACCATCTGCGCCGGTTTCTTCACCCACGTTTCCGTATCCGGCCTGTTCCCCCACTATCTGACACCCGGGGAACTTTCAACGGACATAATGAGCGCAAAGGAATTCACGCCGTATTTTGACATCAAGATTCCGCCCGTATGTGACATCCTCACCGCCCTGGTACTGTCCTTCATGATTGGAGTGGGGATTATTTTCACGGGATCGTCAGCTCTCAAAAAAGCATTCGACGAATTCGGTGCCATAATCAAGCTCACCATCGGGAAAGTCATAATTCCCCTGCTTCCCTGGTACATCTTCTCAATGATATGCGAAATGTCTGCAAAGGGAGTGATTTCAGTCATTCTGGGAGCCGGCTTCAAAATCATACTCACAGGAGTCGTTCTTTCAGTCATATACCTCATCATTCAGTACTGCATAGCGGGTGCCATAGCCGGCAAGAACCCGTTCAAATGTCTGTGGAATATGATGCCGGCCTATCTCACCGCATTTTCCGTCTGCTCCAGTTCTGCGGTAATACCGGTAACGTCCGAATGCACCCGCAAAAATGGAGTTTGCGATGATATAGTCAATTTCACCATACCCCTCTGTTCCACGGTTCATATGTGCGGTTCCACTATCAAATTGGCGGCCAGCGCAATTGCCGTCGCCTACCTGAGTGGAATTGACCTTCCTTTCGGAGTTTACGCAAGTTTCGTGATGATGCAGGGCATAGCAGCGGTAGCAGCGCCCGGAGTCATGGGAGGCGTGCTGATGGCATCAGTCGGACTTCTTGAATCCATAATGGGGTTCAGTCCCGAACAGACAGCTCTCGTAATGACTCTATACCTTGCCTTGGACGGATACGGCCCTGCCTGTAACGTCACCGGAGACGGAGCAATAGCGTTAGTCATAGAAAAATTCTTTGGAACAAAACAACCAAAAATCATAAACCGATGAAAATGACATTAAAACTATTTCTTGCAACGGCAGCGCTGTCGGCAGGGACAATCTCCTACGCACAGCCTTCCGAATGGAACGTACAGTACGTAAAACACAGCAATTACGGTCCCCCGACAGCGTTCAATCCCCGCAAGATTGACATTCCGGACCTTGACGGATACACCACGCTCAAGGTTGACCTGCATATGCATACGGTCAACAGCGACGGAGACGTATCTCCCCGTATGCGCGTGATGGAAGCGTTCGTGGAGGGGCTTGACGCAATCGCCATCACCGACCATCTGCCCGCTTTCGGCAAACCTGAAGGCTGGGACAACGACCAGTCCTATCCCCAGGCACTCAAAGAGGCACAGGCCCGAGACATCCTTCTAATCAGGGGAATGGAAATATCACACAACCAGAATGACATAGGTCACATCAACGTTCTGTTCGTCAAGAACTGCAACGACTACAAGATTCCTTTGAACTTCGGTCAGAAAGAGACACACGACGCCCTTGTCCAGGCTCAGAAGGAAGGCGCCTGGGTTACCGGCAATCATCCCGGATGGCCGGACCAGAACAGCGA
>JAKSKJ010000171.1 GCA_024401795.1 Bacteroidales bacterium
GCAGCAACGGCTGCGCGGCAGCCCGGATTGCTTTTATAATCCGGTGTCCGGGCAGCATTGGCTGCGCGGCATCCCAGATTCTCTTGGAGAATGGGCATAAAAATCTCTGCCAGTTCGGCATCGGACCTGGCCCTCAAATATTCCTTGTTGAACCACTTCGCCTTGTCCGGATTGAACTTCGCCCCGGCTTTCTGCACCTTCTCCATAGAGAACGCCTTGACGAGCTCATCCATCGAGAATATCTCCTGCTCCGTCCCGGGATTCCATCCCAGCAGGGCAAGCATATTCACGAAAGCCTCCGGGAAATACCCGTCCTCGCGGTATCCGTGCGACGTTTCGCCATCGGCGTTGGTCCATAGCAGGGGGAATACCGGGAATCCCATCTTGTCGCCGTCCCGCTTGCTCAGTTTGCCGTTGCCGACCGGTTTGAGAAGAAGCGAGAGGTGGGCGAAACGGGGCATAGTGTCCTCCCAACCGAATGCCTTGTAAAGCAGATAGTGCAAGGGGAGAGATGGCAGCCATTCCTCGCCGCGTATGACCTCCGTTATTTCCATCAGGTGGTCATCGACTATATTGGCAAGGTGATATGTGGGCAGTTCGTCGGCCCTTTTCCATAGTACCTTGTCGTCCAGCGTGGACGTGTTGACCTCGATGTGGCCGCGGATAAGGTCATCCATGGGCACGACGGTGTCTTCCGGCATCTTGAAACGCACGGTCCAGTCATTGCGCGTCTTGAGCAGTTCCGCCACTTCGGCGGCAGGAATGGTCAGCGAATTGCGGAGAGCCTTGCGTGTTTCGTAATTGTAGATGAAAGTCCTGCCGGCGGCTTCGGCTTCAGCGCGTTTTGCTTCAAGTTCCTCGGCGGTGTCGAAGGCGTAGTATGCGAAACCGGCGTCAACCAGCTGTTCGGCATACTTGCGGTAGATGCCTCTTCTCTGGCTCTGTCTGTAGGGGGCGTGAGGATGCCTGGCGGAGGCTTCTTCAACCACTTTGCCGTTCTCGTCCACACCCTCGTCGGGAATGATTCCGCACCAGCGCAGGGCTTCTATTATATACTGTTCCGCTCCCGGCACGAATCTGTGCGAGTCGGTGTCCTCTATGCGGATAATGAAATCTCCCCCGTTCTGCTTGGCGTACAGGTAGTTATACAGTGCCGTGCGAACTCCTCCCATATGGAGGGGACCGGTGGGTGACGGTGCAAATCTTACTCTTGTCCTTCTCATATTTCTGTGTTTTGTCTGGCCCTGTCGATTGCCGGGGTTGTCTCCAAATCGCTGATGTCCTGACCGTCTCCGACCAGAAGCGCCGGTTTCTTGTCCGGGTCGAAGCGGAAGGCGGGGGAACAGCTGCCGCTGGAATAGACGATGTGGGAATTGCTGTCCTCGGGAAGCGACAGTCCGTCTCCGGAGGCGAGCGCTTCCTTGTTATAGACAAAGTCCTTGTCGATGAAGATGAGTTTGCCCAGATTGATGTCCGGGCCTATGAGATTGTTGAAGGCGAATCCGGTGGCGATGGCCGTTATCTGGATTCTGTCTCCCGCGTCGGGGTCCTCGTCGAAAATGAGGCCGCGCTTGAAGTTGTTGGCACCTCCCGTGTATTCGCTTATCTTGGCATTGACTTCACCGAGATCCGCCATCTTCAGACCTTTTTCGTTTCTACCGGTAGTAATGTTTATGAGGACATTCTTGGCGGTCTTGAGGTCGAAGTCGTTGAGGAGAGGTGATTCGAAGGCCTGCTTTATGGCGTCTTCAATACGGTTTTTCCCTGTCCCGGCGCCACATCCCATCAGAGCCATTCCGCTGTTCTTCATCATCGTCTTCACGTCTTCGAAATCGACGTTGATGTAGCCGGGCTTGTTGATTATCTCGATGATGCCCTTCACGGCCGTGGCCAGGACTTCGTCCGCCTTCGGGAAGGCATCGTAGATGAGCAGGTCTCCGAAGTAATCGTAAAGTTTCTCATTGTTGATGATGAGCAGCGAGTCCACGTTGCGCTCCAGTTCGTGGATGCCGTCGATGGCTCTGGAAAGGGCCTCGTTGCCTTCATTGCTGAAGGGGAGTGTGACCACCGCCACTGTCAGTATGCCTTTGTCGTGGGCCATCTTTGCGATTACGGGGGCCGCTCCGGTGCCGGTACCGCCTCCCATTCCGGCGGTGAGGAACAGCATCTTTGTCTTTTCCCCGAAGATTATCCTGGCGATTTCCTCCTGTGCTTCAATGGCGGCGTTGCGCCCTTTGGTGGGATCCGTGCCGGCGCCCAGCCCCCTTCCCATCTGGATTTTGACGGGGACGTTGCTTTTCTGGAGGGCCTGCGAGTCGGTGTTGCAGACCACGAAATCACATCCCTCGATGTGCTGGTCATACATATATGAGACTGCGTTGCAGCCTCCGCCGCCTACGCCGACGACCTTAATGATAGAATCCTTGGTCTCCCAGTTCTGTGGGGTGATGTCCGTAATGAAGTCTTCCATATCCTTTTATTCCATTGATTCAAACAAA
>JAKSKJ010000172.1 GCA_024401795.1 Bacteroidales bacterium
GAAAGCGGTGTACCTGGAATGTCTCGTTACATTACCACAAAGAACAAGAAGAACACTCCCGAACGTCTTGAGAGAAGGAAATACAATCCCTTCCTGAAGAAGGTTACCGTTCATCGTGAAATCAAATAATTTTTAAGGAGTTCCAGTTATGGCAAAGAAAGCCGTCGCAACATTCGCAGCAAAGGCCGGTGCTAAGAGCATGGTCAAGTGCATCCGTATGGAAAAATCTCCCAAGACAGGCGCATACGTTTTCACCGAGCAGCTTGTTGAGAGCGAGAAGGCCAAGGATTTCTTCAATAAGAAGTAGTTTTTGGAAAAATGATATTAAAGGCCGCGTTTTTCGCGGCCTTTTTTGTATATTTGTGGGATATGGCGTTAAGTTTCTTTCAGAAGATATCCCGGGCGGTCATCGGCAAGAGCAGAGTTGACGATGACACTCTCGATGCTGTCGAGGAGGCTCTGGTCGAGTCCGATATGGGCGTGGATACCACTCTCAAGGTGATAGACGCCCTGGAGGAGCGTGTGGAGAAAGATAAGTATATGTCTCAGGATGAGTTGATTGCCTTGCTCAGGGACGAGATATCCAAACTTATTCCGGATTCTATGCCAGAAGGCTGCAACGGATCGGACTGCCGGTTCGTAAGGGCCAATGGCAGTCCGGATCCGTTGCAGTCTTCTGGCAGTCAGACCGAAATGGCCAATGGCAGACCGTATGTGATTCTTGTTGTCGGAGTCAACGGTGTGGGGAAGACAACCACTATAGGAAAACTCGCACATTACTATAAATCACAGGGAAAGAAGGTTGTGCTCGGTGCTGCGGATACGTTCCGCGCCGCCGCAGTTGACCAGATTGTCATCTGGGCTGAGCGTGCCGGAGTAGATATTGTCAGGCAGGAGATGGGCTCCGACCCCGCTGCCGTTGCCTATGATACCGTGAAGTCCGCCGTCGCGAAAGGCGCTGAAGTGGTCCTGATAGATACCGCCGGACGTCTTCACAACAGGATTGACCTTATGAATGAGCTCACCAAAATCCGCAATTCGGTGCGCAAGGTGGTCGCGGACGCCCCGGATGAGGTGATGCTGGTTCTGGACGGAAGTACCGGTCAGAATGCGTTTGCGCAAGCGAAGGAGTTTTCCCGTGCCACGGACATCTCTTCACTCGTGGTCACGAAGCTGGATGGCACGGCCAAAGGTGGGGTGATAGTGGGCGTCAGCGACCAATATCATATTCCCGTCCGCTTTATCGGCACGGGTGAGGGCATTGAAGATATAAAGCCGTTTGACAAGGCGGAGTTCGTCAAGTCCCTGTTTTCTCCGGAAGATATAAAATAGATTGAAAATAAATTATATAGTATGAAAATCAGTTATAACTGGCTAAAGGATTATTTGAAGTGTGACCTCAATCCCCAGCAGATTGCCGAAGCGATGACGTCCATTGGCATTGAGGTTGACGGAGTGGAAGAACAGGAGGCCGTTGAAGGAGGCCTTGCAAATGTCGTGGTTGCCGAGGTGCTCACATGCGAGGCACACCCGGATTCCGATCATCTGCACGTCACCACGGTAAACGATGGAGGTGCGGAACCCGTACAGGTGGTTTGCGGCGCTCCCAACGTTGCGGCCGGGCAGAAAGTTCTTTTCGCGCAGCTCGGTGCCGTCCTTCCCGGTGATTTCAAGATAAAGAAGTCAAAGATACGCGGAGTTGAGAGCTTCGGTATGATTTGCGCCGAGGATGAACTTGGAATCGGTACGAGCCACGAGGGAATAATGGTCCTTCCCGCCGACGCGGTTGTCGGTACTCCAGCGAAGGAATATCTTAAGCTTGAGACATCGGCAGTCATTGAGTATGAGATTACTGCCAACCGTGTGGATGCGGCATCCACCTGGGGCGTGGCACGCGACCTGTATGCCTATCTGAAACTGAATGATATTCCCTGCGAACTTGTTGCTCCCTGGGAGTTGCCATCTGGTAATGATTCCTGTCCGACAGAGGACGCCGCCTCTGCCGGGCTCGCAGTCGAAGTCCTTGACAGCAAGGGGGCGCCCCGATACAGCGGCATCACAATCAAGGGGGTGAAGGTCGCTCCGAGTCCCGAATGGCTTCAGAAGAAGCTTATGAGCATAGGTCTCAAACCCATATCCAACATTGTCGATATTTCCAATTTTGTCCTTTTCGAACTCGGGCAGCCCCTTCATACCTTTGATGCCGACAAGGTTGTCGGAGGAACTGTGATTGTCCGCCGCGCCGCCGAGGGCGAAGCAATCCGCACTCTTGACGGGATTGACCGCAAACTGGCGTCCTGTGATATGGTGATTGCCAACGCCGAAGGCCCTATGTGCATTGCCGGAGTGTTCGGTGGAGAGGAATCGGGCGTTTCTGACACTACGGTCAACGTCTTTGTCGAGAGCGCGTATTTTGACCCCGCGTCGATTCGCAAGACTGCCAGGAGTCAGGGGCTTCAGACCGATGCCTCCTTCCGTTA
>JAKSKJ010000173.1 GCA_024401795.1 Bacteroidales bacterium
GTGATGGTCATAGGACCGACACCTCCCGGAACGGGGGTGATGAATCCGGCCACCTCTGAAACCGATGCGTAGTCCACGTCGCCGACGAGCCGGGAACCCTCCGTTCCGTCTTCCTTTATACAGGGAATACGGTTGATGCCCACGTCTATCACTACCGCTCCGGGCTTGACCATTCCGGCGGTAATCATTCCGGGACGGCCTACGGCGGCAACCAGAATGTCGGCCTCACGGCACTCGGCGGCCAGATCGGCGGTGCGTGAATGGGCGATGGTGACCGTGGCGTTCCTGTCGAGGAGCAGTTTTGCCACGGGCTTGCCCACAATATTGCTGCGGCCCACTACCACAGCCTTCTTCCCTTTCGGGTCTACGCCCGTAGTGTCAATCATCTTCATTATTCCCTTGGGCGTGCAGGGCACGATGCAGGGCCTGCCGAGCCAGAGATTGGCAACGTTGCCCGGATGGAAACCGTCAACGTCCTTTTCCAGAGCTATGGCATCTATCACCTTGTCTTCGTTGATGTGAGCGGGCAGAGGAAGCTGCACCAGCACACCATCCACGGCGCTGTCTGCGTTGAGACCGGCTATCACTTCAAGCAATTCTTTCTCGGAAACATTTTCCGGCAGTTCCACAAGCCTGCTGTCCATCCCTACAAATGCGGCGGCCTTTATCTTCCCCGTCACGTATGAACGGCTGGCAGGATTGTTGCCCACAATGATCACCACAAGGCAGGGTTTTCTGCCATACTGCTTCTCCAATCCGGCTATCCGGACTTTCATTTCCTCCTTCAACCGGAGCGAGAGCTCTTTTCCGTCAATGACTTTACTCATATCCAAAACTTTCTAAAAAAGGGTCATAACTTAAAACCGAACACTTCCCGGACTGTCTGCTGAAGCTTCTCCGGGAGGAAGCCCGCGATGTACTCTATAAACAGTTCCTTGCAGGCGACATAGGGCCTCAGCATAGCCTCGGCCTCTGCCGGAGTGTACTTGTGATCGAAATATTCGTCCACAAAGAACTCCCAGCACCTGATGGCGGTGGGTTTGTCTATATGCAACGACTCCTCGATATAGGACGGTTCGGCATACACGCACACCTGCAACATCATACAAAGGTCCCACAAGGGCGAACCGCAGGCGGCGGCCCCGAGGTCGATGAAATAAACATTGTGTTCAGTTGCCATCGGCGCGCCTTTCGGCAGGGTTGAAATTATGTTGCCGATATGCATATCACCGTGAAGACAGACATTCCCGTCAGGGACGCTGTCGATGAAATCGGCAATGACCTTCTTCTCGGAAGCGTTGAAATACCTGTCTTTGTCGAGGTACATCCTGAACTGTTCCTTCGCATCCGGGAAAAGGCCTTTTTCACAATGGACTGTATGGAATTTCCTGCACCGCCTTGCAAAATCACGGCTGAACTCCTCCACTCTCTCCGGCTCGTCGGCCATCATCCGGCAATAACTCCTCTTACCGAGGATCCTGCGGAAACGGATTCCGTACCTCTCCCCGTCCGTGACCAGTTCGCCCGGCTCCGGAGTAGGGATTCCGAGCTTGCACAGTTTCCGTGCAAAGTCCAATTCCCGGGCAATCGGCTCTATCGGGTATCCGGGGTGATTGAGTTTCACCATTACAGTAGGGTCGGTCAGGGAGTCGTAGCTCTCCCCTATTGCGCCTTCCCCGCTTTTGCGATATTCGCCAAGGTCAATTCTTTCCATATTGTTTATTCGTCAAATGAATCCCATAACGCATCCAGACTGCGCCTCTCCTTCTTGGTAGGCCGTCCCGTGCCGCGCTCACGCCGCACGAAAAAAGTTTCCACCGGCGCGTGCAGTTTGGCCAGTTCATCCTCGGGAGTAAGGTTCTCCGCATATTGTGGCACAAGCGCCGCCCCCATCCTGTTTTCGCTCAGTGCCAGTACTTTATACCTGTAAAGCACATTATTCTTACGTGCCGTGAGTTCATCCCCCACCTTCACGGCCTTGCTCGCCTTGGCGTTCACGCCGTTTATCTGCACCCTGTTGCCGTTGCAGGCTTCCGTGGCATCCGTCCTCGTCTTGAAGACGCGGATTGCCCAGAGGTATTTGTCTATTCTGACGGAGTCCATCACTTGCGCACTATTATCCTCTCGATGCGCCGTGGCACGGAGGTGAGTATTTCATAAGGTATCGTTCCGAGTATGCCGGCTATTTCCTCCACTTTCGGGTCATCCCCGAAAATGGTGACGGTATCCCCCACCTTCACGTCAAGTCCGGTGACGTCCAGCATACACATATCCATACAGATATTTCCTATTGTGGGAGCTCTGTGACCGTTAACGCTGAATGAGGCATTCCCGCGCCCGAGATGTCTGTCGAGGCCGTCAGCATAACCGCAGGGAATCGTGGCTATCGTGGTTCCGCCGGGAGCGATGTGACC